>NZ_JBBAKG010000003.1:135421-148417 GCF_040403615.1 Haliscomenobacter sp.
GGAGGAAACAGCAGATGAGTGAAACAATAGCCAGTGAAATTTGGGGAGAACTCAAGCGTTTTGTAAACACAGTAGATCGTGCCGAAGCCGCTGAAACTGTGATACAGATCTTGATGGACAATGATAGTGATGTGGAAGACATTCGTGACGCATTCAAAGGTGACTCAGACATCAAACGTGCATTAACCGCGTACCTTGACAATGACAAGGACTATGCGGCCGAAGACGAAGAAGATGAGTTCGAAGAAGAAGAAGACGAAGACTGGGAAAACTAATGTGGTACAGTCGCGTAGTTGCCAGTTTAGGTGCTATCCCAGACTTCATAAATCACTACGAGCGTGAACTTGAAGATGCCAAGAAGGACTGCAAAATCTACGGCCTAGTGGAAAAGAACATTACTGCCTTGCCCGGAATTACTGAATTTAGATACAACCAACTGCAAGAAATTGAGGCAGTGTTGAACTATCTCAACATTCAACTGCGTAAAATACGTAGAAAGCATTTTCAAAAGTATCTAGAAGGGTACGCCCGTGCGCTAACCTCAAGAGATGCTGAAAAGTATGTGGACGGCGAAGACGAAGTGATTGATTACGAAACTCTGATCAACGAAGTGGCATATCTGCGTAACCGTTGGTTGGGCATACTCAAAGGTCTGGATACCAAACAGTGGCAAATGGGACATGTGGTCCGTCTAAGAACTGCAGGCATGGAAGACATCCAGGTGTAAATACCTGCATGAAAATCGTCATAGTAACCGGTGGCTTCGATCCACTACATTCCGGACATATCTCTTACCTCAATCACGCTGATCATCTGGGTGATCACGTGGTAGTAGGACTAAACTCAGATGCGTGGCTCACACGCAAAAAAGGACGCCCGTTTATGCCTTGGCGCGAACGCATGATTGTGTTGGACAATCTACACATGGTCGGAGACGTCATTGAGTTTGATGACAGCGACGGCTCTGCTTGCGATGCCATTCGTAAAGTCAAGGAAAAATATCCCAACGACGAAATCATCTTTGCCAATGGTGGAGATAGAACATCCAAAAACATTCCAGAACAAGTGTTTGAGGATGTGGAGTTTGTGTTTGGCGTGGGCGGAGAAGACAAAGCCAATTCCAGTTCATGGATCTTGGAAGAATGGAAATCACCCAAGACTGCACGTGCCTGGGGTTACTATCGTGTGCTACACGAAGTGGGAAGTCATGTCAAACTCAAAGAACTTACTGTGGCTCCCAAAACATGCTTAAGTATGCAACGGCACGAAAGTCGTGCAGAGTTCTGGTTTGTGGCCGAAGGTGAGGCCACTGTGTATACTGTGGACCCACACTCAACTGATCGTGACTTGAAGGCCAGTCCCGCACAACACCAATCAACATGGATCAAATTGAATGAGTGGCATCAACTGTGCAACGAAACTGATCAGCCGTTGAAGTTGATTGAAATTCAGTATGGTGAAGATTGTGTAGAAGAGGACATCGAGCGCCGATGAAGGACATCATACCTGTATTTGTAGGATACGATCCTAGAGAAGCAATAGCATATCATACCTGTGTAAATTCTATTATTCGAAATTCAAGTCATCCAGTTGCTATTGTTCCTGTGGCTCTTAATTTGTTTAAAGACTACACAGAAACACACACTGATGGTAGCAATCATTTTATCTACACTAGATTTTTAGTACCATACATGATGCAGTTCACAGGTTGGGCAATTTTTATCGATGGTGATATGATTGTGCGCGGCGACATTGCCGAATTGTGGAATTTACAAAACCCTTGCTCAGATGTGATGGTAGTCAAGCACGATTATAAAACCCGCATGGCTGAAAAATATCTCGGTGCCAAGAACGAAGACTATCCTAGAAAAAATTGGTCAAGTGTTATACTCTGGAACTGCGGTAGTTTCCCTAACCGTAAACTAATGCCAACTTTTGTGCAACGAGCCACAGGCGCTGAACTGCATCGATTTAGTTGGATAGAAGATAATCGCATTGGTGAATTGCCGCCAGAGTGGAACTGGTTGCCTGATGAATACGGGCCAAACCCCGCGGCCAAACTCTTGCATTATACCTTGGGCACTCCATGCTTTCACGAGTTTGCTGACACTCCCATGGGGGACGAATGGCACAGAGAACGCATACTCACTGAATACTGTCAACAAAGGTTGATAGAATGATCTGGGAACAGGAAGACGAATCGTCATATATTCCCCCGCCCCCGTCGAGGCCGCCTGAACCGCATGTGTTAGATCAAGTGGTGCCTGAGATACGGGAAATATTTGATAACATATTGAAGTATCGAGTAGATCCTGCTGGATCTACTTACGGTATTACACTACAAACGTTGAGTGAACAACTGGCAGCATTGCCTGTCGACAACATTGTGAGTACAGACAGCGAATACAGATACGAAAGAAAAGGACACATGTACGATCCTATACTACAAAGTTTTGTACAAGGTGCTGGGGGACAAATCAGCACCTGGGCTCGAGAAGAATTTAAAATGACACCAGTTGTGTTGCGTGGTATTACAAAACGCAAACAAATGGATGCCTGCCGAGCAGCCGGAAGAGATTTCTTCTACATAGACACCGGCTACTTTGGCAATGGCAAGAAAAAGACATTCCACCGCATTACCCGAAACGATGTACAATGGTTTGGAGATATCGTAGAACGCCCTTGGGACAGACTGGAAAAGACCAATGTCAGACCACAGAAAATGCGTCGAGGTACAAATATTCTTATTGCGCCCCCTAGTCAGAAACTGTTGAACAACTATGATATCATACTCGAAGATTGGTTAGCCAATGTACAAGAAGAAATCAAAAAGTACTCAGACAGACCTGTTATAGTAAGAACCAAACAAGGCCGCAGTACCAGAGTCAACGATGACACTATGGAAATGGCTTTAGATCGTGACGTGCATTGTTTGATTACGTTTTCCAGTATTGCCGCAGGTGAAGCATTGTTACACGGCAAACCTGCTATCACACTAGGTCCCAATGCAGCGGCACCGTTGTGTAGTCAAAGTCTTGATGCGATAGAAAATCCACGTATTCCCAGCATAGACGAAGTGGAAGCCTGGGCAAGACACATGGCATATTGTCAATTTACAGAAGTGGAAATGCGTGATGGTACTGCCTGGCGCATACTAAACAATGCTTGATTGTGTTGTTTACGTTTCCAGTGTGGCCAATGTAAAAAAGCACACACGCAAAACTCAATGCTTAGAAAGTTTTGCTACAGGAGTTGCCAGTTCTGGCGGACGAGTACGTGTTGAACACGATTATGTTTACACGCCCGGTCGCCTGGCAGTGATGTTGGGCTGGGCAACTACCAACACAGGCGGCCGTAATATAACTTTACGCAAAGAAATTATAGCAGAACAACGTCGACGTGGACTGCAAACCATGTGTATTGATGCCAGTTGTTGGAAATACACGGACGAAGGCAGTAGATATCTACGATATAGTTTGAACGGACCGTTTTACGATCGCGCGGAATATGCCAATCACAACAGTGACAGCGCCAAGTGGAACCAAATTCGACAAGCACTCCACGTTGAATTAAAATCTCCACAATTAAATCCGCAGGGTCATATTTTGATTTGTATGCAACGTGATGGCGGCTTTGCTATGAAAGCATTGGATCCCATGGAATGGCTCAATGGAAAAATTCGACAAATTCGACAACACACTCAACGCCAGATCATGATACGTCCTCACCCAGGTGATTATAGACCGGATGATTTTCACAAGTGGCACAAAAGACAAAACAATGATATTACCAGCATTGTGGTATCTGATCCTGTAAACACTCAGTTGGTAGATAACCTAAATGGTGCTCATGCCGCAGTATTCTTCAACAGCAGTGCTAGTGTAGCGGCTGTGTGTGCTGGCATACCTGTGTTTGCGGATGATGTGAGTTGTGTTGCTTGGACTGTGGCCAATCAGGATATCTCACAGATTGAATCACCTGTTGTATTTGCACGAGAACAATGGGTATATGACTTGGCCGCCGCTCATTGGTCGGATGCAGATGCACAGGCAGGACGCATATGGCAAAAGTTTCAGCCTTACTTGACCGCTACCACAACATCATAGTTGTGTCCCACAACGTCGGGCCACTTGTGGCTTTTGTCAAACACAGAGATCTCTTCTGACACAATAGTGATATCCATGTTGGCAAGCAACTGTTCACGCCACCAGTCTGGTGACTCCACAATCAAGTGAGCATTACGTCCATCAGGTAGATGTTTCTTTGCAGGATAACAAGCAATTCTAAACCAACCAGCAATGATCATCTTGTCACTGATCATGTGTAGTGTTTCTGCTAGATGTCCGGGCTCAATGTGTTCAAACACATCTGCACTGACCACCGCATCAAAAGATCGTTTGGGAACTCGATTATGAGCAGGATTTCCTGGGTCATAACCTTCCACACGCATGTCGGGGTATGTTTCCTGTATGCTGGCCATTAGCGCACCGTGTCCACAACCAAAGTCTAATACACTAGTGGGTTGATATTTTTCCAAGAATGGTCGTACACTCTTTAAGATTTTACCACCTCTAACAAACTGACCTTGGCTGTGCATTATGGCCAGTTGAGCCTGATATTCGGGATCTATAATCATCTGTGGTTTACCTCTACATATTTGTACTTACCAGTCCATGTACTAGGAACATCTTTCCAAGTACCATTCAGTTGATCGTCTATCCAACTGGGATAGTGCAAACGGTCTTTCCACCACCAAAACAAATCACTACCAGACCAATCAGTAAAGTGATTGCGGAAGAACTCTCTAGTCCTGGGCAGTCTAAAGTATTCAGGATCATACATGGTTTTTTTGCCTTTGGCTTCGCGTTGAAAGTTTACACCAACAAAACAAAACTTTGTTGCATAACCTTCTAGCAAATCACGCACCCATGGCATGTCATCATCGGGTATGCTGTTCAATACCTGTGTGCAAATGACACCATCAAATTTTGTACCTGCAGGAGGTCGTTCTGTAAACCCTTCCACACAAGGATCGTAACAATAAACAGTAACACCCAGGTACTTGTCAAATGTTTTCCATTCTTCCTGCGGCAACTCAATGCCAGCACCACCACCATACGGCAGTCGCTCCTTGTATTGCAGTCCCTTACCACATCCGTAGTCTAGTATAGTTTTTGCACCATAGCGATCCACTAGATCCTTGATCTGCTTTTGATATTTGACCACATCGTAACCAGCCCAGCTTTTGTTTTGCTCTTGAAACTCAGTGCCTAGTCGCACTGACTCTTGATAATAGGAACTTACTGCCATCCCATGATCCAATCATCACGCACTTGATCTAGTTTGACCATACCCCAATCTTCCAGCAATCCAACAGCCGCAAACTGTCCGTATTGTTTGCTGTAAGCATCATGTGGTTTTTGCTCAATCACCACAATGGGTCTGCAACGTCGAATGGTTTGTTCGGCACCTTGCAGTATGCGATACTCGTAGCCTTCGCAATCAATTTTGATATAACTTATGTCGTGAAAGTTCAAATTGTCAAGACGAACAACTTGCACATCACCGGTGCCCATAGAAGCAGGGTCAAGATGGCTGTGTCCTGAATTATCTTTGGTAATGATCATTGTGCCCTGGGTATCCTGATCGCCCAGCGCAATGGGACGCACTTCAAAGTTGTCGCCTACAACATTGCGCTCCAGGCATTCTCTAAATATGCCAACAGGTTCAAAGGCTATCACACGACCAAAACTTTTCACAAGATCACGACTCCATAATCCCACGTTGGCACCAATGTCCAGGGCCACATCTCGTTTTTTACATAACTCAATACTGCGACGTCGTACAGCAATTTGATATTCAGGTGGCAAGCCTTTGTCCACGCTTTTCTTAATCATACGTGGCAAGTGTGTTTCGAAGTCGGGAAATTGCCATCCATAGTGTTCACGCATGTTGAGTCTCCTTGAGTATTGCGGCTGCGGTGCCATTGGCCAGTTCTGTGGTATGGAACTGCCCATACGCCAAGTGGCATGCCCACTGATATACCTGGTCACTGTCCGGGAACCAGGGTGTTTCTATTGTGCTTAAATCCGTACTGCTCACAGGTGTTGCGGCATTTGCGGGTGCTGTGACAAATGTAGGTACACCAGCCAGTACCGCTTCTGTTGCGGCTGTTGAGTTGAATGTAACTATGGCATGCACATCGTTGAGCCACTCTTCGGGCCGTTGTGTTTTGCGATCCCATCTTGATGCAGGACGTTCTCTCATGCGTATGGGACGATCAGTATATTGCCGGATAGTGTCCGTTGTGGTCTTTAACCATTCGTCTAAGGTAATACCGTAAAATGTACAAGGCTTTTCGTCTGGAGCAACCACAAGTATGTCTCTGCAGTGATTCTGTCGGGGACGGATCTTGATGTTTAATCGTTGTAGTCTATCCGCGGGTCTATCAATCACAGCGCCATGTTGTAGATCGTTTGGTACAATTCTGTGATAAAACTTCCAACCATTGGGATTGGCCATGCTGGGTCTGTTGCCTAGATAACCAGAATCCATGTAATAAAAATCACGTTGGTCCTCCCAACAGCGTCGGATAATCTTGTGTTTCATTATACCACGTAGAACCAGCGGAGCATCGCTGTCTTCATAACGCCATGTTTCCAAACAAGTGGGCACAGTTTGAGACCCGGCCGCAAACATTTCAATGTATTCGTCGGCGTTGTTTTTGTTTAGGAATATCCAGGTCATTGCCAGTATGCTTCGGTGCGTGTTACTTTCAGGTCAACTCGTTTGCTACGGCCCATGTCTTTTCTGGCTCCTTTGAGGTGATCCAAGTAAGCACCCCATTCGCAGTTGATTAATGGATGACCTTCGCCAGTGATCAAATGCCCTGACCAATCTAGTTGGTTAAGATTACATTGCTTTCTTACCGCATCAAACACAAACGAGTCGTGCCATTCATCCAAGGTGAATATTCCGTGCTCAGCATCATCATAATAACGTTGAAACAGTTGCAAGAAAGTTTTCACAGCCGGACGACTGAGATTCATTGCATACAATCCACATTCGGTATAGTTGTGTCTACGTCCGAGAAAGCACAGGTCTCGATCTGGGGGACACATGCGTTCTAGGTCTGCTAGGGTAATAGTGCTGTGGCACACAGTATCGCCGTCCATCCATATCAACCAATCAGTTGCGATAGATCTAGCACAGTGGAATATGCTGTAGACTTTGTGAGCAAAACGCACAGCGTCCCATTTGAATCCTTTACCGGCATCTTTACGTCGGGCTCGTGCAGGATCATCGCTGACATCTCCATTGGCTCTTGGCACACCGGCCCAGGCAGTTTTGAATGTGGTCAATGCATCTGCTATGGCAATATCATGCACCACAAGATTGGGTGCAGTTTCTGCCACCGCACAACCTTCTGCATAGACCACAAGGGTGACTTGTTGCGGCCAATTCTGTAGAAAGGTTTGGATCATGCGTTGGCCATATTGTTTATAACCGGCTGCGTTAAAGGTGGTAATTACTGTGTACTTCATCAAAAATTACTTATGATCAAAAACGTAGCCTATTATCCTTTACAATGTGCAAAAAATGCACAGCCTGTTATGAGTGCTGTACTAGATTGCCTACAGGCTAGAGGAATCCAAACACAAGAGAATTCAATGACGAGTGACGCGGCTATTATTTGGTCAGTGTTATGGGCTGGTCGGATGAGTGCCAATCAAGCAGTGTATGAACACTATAGATCACAAGGCCGGCCAGTGATCATAATTGAAATTGGGGCATTGTATCGGGGCGACACTTGGAAAATTGCAGTGAACAATATCACGGCTGACGGCTATTATGGACATGTAGATAATCTGGACTGGGACAGGCCTAAAAAATTACGCATTAGCCTGGCCACACAATTTGCATCCAATCCCAACATCATTGTTGCCTTACAGCATGATCGTAGTTTACAGGTCACTGGGCTGGACATGACAAGCTGGTTGCACAGCACACTAAACATCTTGAAGAATTCAACAGACCGCCCTATCACTGTGAGGCCACATCCGCGATGCAAGTTAGCATTAACCAATTTACCCCCAGGAGTTGCTGTGGAAATACCCAACCGATTGCCCAATACCTATGACAGTTATGACATGCATTATGATTGTCATGCTCTAGTCAACTACAATTCAGGACCAGGAATACAAGCTGCCATTGCTGGAGTGCGGCCCATTGTAGAAACAACCAGTTTAGCATACCCCGTGGGTGTTGGGTTTGCAGAAATTGAGCAACCATACACTCGAGACCGGGAGTTATGGCTTGCACAGATTTGCCATACTGAATATACTTTAGATGAACTACGCCGAGGTACCTGGATAAGTAGAGTGGCACCAGCACTAGAAAGAAGCGTATGAATACCTGGCTTGACCATTACCGCAGAATATACTATCCTTTATTAAATATCCAATTCGATGGAGTCCGGGGAGTTCTTGCGGACGGCTTTTATAACAGAGCCGTGGGATTTGATGTTATTTTTAGATTGTTGCTAAATCAAAAACAAAGCAACTTTAATATCATTGAAACAGGCACACTGAGAACCCCGGGCAACTGGATGGACGGCCAGAGTTCCAGACTGTTTACAGAGTTTGTGGATCTTTATGATGGCCAAATGCGCAGTGTAGACATAGATTCAGTGGCCTGCGAATCCGCAAGAAACACTATCACTAGCCACAAGTTCTCAGTCATACACAGCGACAGCGTGGCCTGGCTTGAATCGTTAACTGATTTAGATCAAGTGGATTTGTTTTACTTGGACAGTTATGATGTGGATTGGAATAACGATACTGCAAGTGCTGATCATCATTTAAAAGAATTCAAAATCATTCAGCCATTTATTCGCCCAGGTGTGATAGTGGCCATAGATGACAACTCGCGTTGGGTCAACAAAAATCAGCGTACCGGAAAAGGTCGTGCTGTGGTTGAGTATCTTGAATCCCAAGGCCATTTACCTATTCTGGACGAATACCAAATCATTTTTCAATTTTAATGTCAAAAAAGAACTCTGGACGCATTGACTGTGCCTGCGTTATACACGGATCGGGGTATGACTGGCAATATGTAGAACGATTGTACAACATGCTGTGCCGGCATTTGACTGCAGAAGTCTGCTTGCATGTGTACACAGAACATGACAGATCAGTACCCCCACACATGGTCAAACATATCCTGCAAGACTGGGGCATATCTGGACCCAAAAGATCATGGTGGTACAAGATGCAGTTGTTCAACCCTGCTCACTTTGCAGGCGATATGTTGTATCTTGACCTTGATGTGGTGATTGCTGACTCACTGGATTGGATACCCGATCACCCTACAGATTATCTCTGGACCATTAGAGACTTCAGATACCTACAGCGTCGTGACACTGCCACAATGAACTCCAGCATGATGTGGTTCAATGTTGATCGTTTTGCCTGGATATGGGACCGGTTCTCACAGGCTGATTTCAACGGCACAATCAAAAGTTATCCCGGAGATCAAGACTACATAGGTGCGGCACTGGACGTGAATCAACGACGTTTCTTTGATGACTTTCGTTTTGAAAGTTATCGCTGGCAGTGCCTGGATGGCGGGTATGACTTTGCTCGGCGAAAACATCTCAAGCCCAACTCGGGGGTTCGAATTCAACCCAGTACCTCTGTAGTTGTGTTCCACGGCCGGCCAAAACCCCACGAAAGCACAGACCCTATAATACAAAAACTGTGGCAGTGAAAAAGTAGTACTTTTTGCGTACTTGACCATGAATTCCCATTTTGCTACAATAGTGACATACAAAGCAAAAAGGAGTCCAACATGGGATACCGAATTATCGCAGACCGGTTTGAAACAGACATGATGCGCCAAAAGTATGGTCCACGCAAGGGACTGGAAGGCCCTTTTAAGTATGCATCAGGACGGGTGCTATATTACGATCCCCGAGAAGGTCGCTACTATGACCCCACCACAGACTTCTACGTCAGCCACGAGGAAATGGACGCAGAGCATGGCATTCTTGTTCAGCGTTTGGTTGATTTCCAAAAGTAATACTTTTGCTGTAGTTGACAACTAATTGGTCTTTTGCTATAATATACACATAAAGAAACAAAGGAACATATGAATTTAAAACTCAAAGCCGCATTACAGACAGCAGGAGTCCTTGCTGTAATTTGTACCCTATCAGTTGGTGTACAACTTTTGTTAACAGGTTTAACCGCTGATGACATCTCTAATATACTGTCAGTGGGAAGTATTACACTTTTGGTATATTGCATGTACCAACTGGTGCTGAGCCGTTTAGAATACACCCAAAAAGTTGATGAAATCGCTAAAAAGTAATACTTTCGCTGTACTTGACCAATAAATCAACATTTGCTATAATATACACATAGACAGTAAGATAAACCCGCACAAAAAGGAGCCAACTATGAGTGCAATCCGCGTTGTAAAAGGTACATACCGCAACCGACCCGTCCGTAATCAAGAATTTGTTCTTGTAAACGGTTTCCAAACTGGTGCCAAAGGTAACTATGTTACAGTGAAAAACAATGGCATCTTCCCAAACTGCCCTGATACAGTGCGTATTAGTGTAGACAACATTTCTGACATAGAGTACACTAACGGCATGACAAAAGACAATACAGTACATTTTGAAAAATCCGCCCTTGTTGCAGAAACTGACGAGGACGCAATGAATCGTATCCGTGAGCGTTTTGACATCCTAACAGAGATGACAAAGGCCACAGTCAGCGGCGACATCCGTGCAATGATTGTGAGCGGCCCTCCAGGCGTGGGCAAGAGTTACGGTGTTGAAACTGAGATTGAAAAGGCATGTTTGTTTGACAAACTTGCAGGCAAGCGCCTCCGTGCAGAAGTTGTCAAAGGCTCGGCCACTCCAATTGGTCTGTTCCAAACATTATACAAATACTCAGATGAGAATTGTGTCATTGTGTTTGATGACTGTGACAGCATTTTGCTAGACGACGTGGCTCTGAACTTGCTGAAGGGTGCCTTGGACTCCGGCAAGAAACGTGTTATCTCCTGGTTGAGTGAGAGCAGTGCCTTGCGTCGTGAAGGTATCCCAGATCGTTTCGAGTTCAAAGGTTCAGTAATCTTTATTACCAACTTGAAGTTTGATCAGATGAAGTCGCAGAAATTGCGGGATCACCTGGATGCATTGCAAAGCCGTTGCCACTATCTGGACTTGACCTTGGACTCACAACGTGACAAATTGTTGCGTATTAAACAAATTGCCAAAGACGGTGTACTGTTCCAGGACTATGAGTTTGAAGAGGCTGTGCAAGACGACATCATTGACTTCATGCTGGTGAACAAGGACCGACTGCGTGAATTGAGCCTGCGCATGGCGCTGAAGATTGCAGACCTGCGCAAGATGTCAGTGCTAAACTGGAAACGTTTAGCAGAGACAACTTGTATGAAGGTTGCTTAAAAGTTTTGAGGGTCACATCGCATGGACACTTCTCTTAGAAATAAGACACTAGATCCTGCAACCGTGACCCTCCCCAATTAATAATTTTTTAAGGATTGATATGGCGGGCAAAGCAAAATCGGTCTACCTAACCGTGACTCCCAAAGGCCAATTCCAGACTGTTTTTCGCAAGACATTCTTTGATGCCAAAGGATACAACGACTATGTCAATAGTGAAGAGTTTAAGACCAAATGGCCCGCAGATCAATTTGATGTTATAAAGGAAACCTACTGATGTACGAAATTTATGATGGCGACTTGTTGTTGTTTACTGTGGCAACTCGTGATGAAGCAGACGAACAGAAACAAATGGGATTTCAGATAGTGCGTGTGGCAAAATAACATGAAAATCGGTCTAAGTTATAGTCGTTGTATCCGAGACATTGTGGACGGAAAAGTAGACATGCAAGACGTGTTGATTGTGATTGCCCGCACTGATTTTGATCCACATAACAACGAACAGTGGAAGGGAATTTGGGACGGATATCGCATGCGTTCGGGCTGGAGCAATCCTGAATGGTATGATTATGATGAACAAGATGAAGCAAAATTTCGCGACGTGAGCATTGAACTTTGGGATCAAGGTAAATTGCACCAACCTAGACAGTTTGGCGCACATGCTAGACGCTTGCCTTACTACTGGTTGGAAACTGTGGTTGCTAACGAGGATTTGGAAAACTCTCCGGCAATTAAAGATGCGTGGGATCAATTTCAAATATTGGCCGGACTTACTTCTACAAAATTAGAATCTCACAACGGTTAAAGTTTCCCCGGGCATTGGTTGGCTCCGGCCCGGGTTTTATGGCAGGTACCCTTAAAAAAGGTACCTGTCTTTTTGACTTCTTACAACAATAAGTATATACTAACACAATGAAACGATGCACAATACAAATTCGAGATGAAGTAAACATCCGACTAGAAGGACTAGATCTAGATGTTCGCAAAGCCTTGGTCACGGCCTTCAAATACGAGAATCCCGCCGCACGTTACATGCCAGCAGTGCGACTGGGACGCTGGGATGGCAAGGTAGCATACTTTCAACTGGGCGGTAGTACATATACAAATCTCTTGCCTGAGATCATTCCCATACTTGAGAAGTTTGATTATGACATTGAGATAGATGATCAAAGAGAATACTCTACCTCATTTGAGTTTGAACAAGTGCGTGAAGACTCGTTTGCACATATCACATGGCCCAAAGGTCACCCTGCCGCAGGTGAACCCATCATCATGCGAGACTATCAAGTTGACATTGTAAACAACTTCCTGGCCAATCCACAGTGCCTACAAGAAGTGGCCACAGGCGCAGGCAAAACAATCATGACAGCAGCCTTGAGCAATGCTGTCACACCATATGGACGTTCAATTGTTATAGTGCCCAACAAGAGTCTAGTGACACAAACAGAAAAAGATTATATCAACATGGAACAAGATGTTGGTGTGTATTTTGGCGATAGAAAAGAGTACGGGCGCCA
>NZ_JBBAKG010000004.1:0-9106 GCF_040403615.1 Haliscomenobacter sp.
CTAAAATGTCTCCTTTGTGAATGCCTTTGAATACAGTGGTGCCATGATAGACATAGTCTTTCCCTTGTCCCAAATCGAAGTAAGCAATAGTGATGGATATGACCTTTTTTACCTGGGCGTATGCTGAACCTTCCTTGATATGCTCGGTGATGGCTTTTGATGCACCGAAAAGCATCCGGTGAAAGTAGTCGTACTCTTGCGTATTTTGGACTTCGATGATGACGAGCTCCCCTTTTTCATTTTCCACGAGGATGTCTACTCGGTTGAACTTGTCGTCTTCCGTTTCCTTGTTGCTCTCGCTGTCAAGAACTTGTTTGATTTTCACTTCTTCGCCAAGTAGTTCCGTCAGAAAGCCTTCGAGGATGTCGAAATTGGCTTTGTGGCGAAGCATCTTTTTCATCGCCCAGTCGAAACGAATCAGTTTTTTGGCCATTGCGGTGAATTTTCCAACAAAGATAAGATGTTTTAAGGAGTATAAAGCAACAAGGAAAAAAGCAATTAATGCATTTTCGTCACTCACTCACTCTTCAACGACTCCACCGGATTCGCCAGTGCCGCCCGTACACTTTGCCAACCGATCGTCAAAAACGCGATCAGCAGCGCCATGCCTCCTGCCAGTGCAAAAAACCACCACTGCATGGGCACCCGGTAAGCAAAATCTTGCAACCATTGATTCATCGCGTACCAGGCCAGCGGAACGGCGATCACCACAGCCATCAACACCAGGCGCAACAGATCGCGCGAAAGCAAACCCACAATGCCTGCCACGCTGGCGCCCAGTACCTTGCGGATGCCAATTTCTTTGGTGCGCTGCTCTACGGCAAATGCAATCAAGCCCAACAAGCCCAAACAAGCGATGAAGATGGCCAATCCCGTAAACCCACTCAGCACCTTGCCCAGCTTTTGTTCGGAGCGGTATTGCGCTGCAAAAGCGGCATCCAAAAAGGTATAATCCAGGGGAGCGCCCGGAGCTATGGCTTTCCAGCGGCTTTCCAAATTGCTGATCAGGGCTTTTTCCTGCCCAGGTTTGACCCGCACCGAAATGTAGGAGTAAGGTAAAGTATAGCTTTTTGAAGAGTGGTGAAACAAGGCAAAAGGCTCGATCGCCAAGCGGAACGACTGGGTGTTGAAGTCCTTCATCACCCCAATCACTTTGAAACGCTGGTAGTTACCTCCGGGGTAATTGATGTATTTGCCGATCGGATCTTTCCACCCTGCGGATTTTACAGCGGTTTCATTCAGGACGACCGCGGCAGAGTCTGAGCGGAAATCCTGAGAGAAATTGCGTCCTTGCACTATTTTGATGTCCATAGTAGGGACAAAATCGTAATCGACCATGTAGGAACTCAAGACCAAATCCTTGCTCACCTGATCGCCGTCCAGGCCGGCTTCGGGCACATAAAAGTCGCCAAAATAACCGCTGGTAGGCACATCGGTTGACCAAGTGGCATTAATGACCTCTGGTTGGTCTGAGATTTGTTGGCGGAAAACTTCTTCCTTCCCCTCCAGGCGCTGGGCATTGCGGATGAGCAATACGTTTTCCTGGTTGAGGCCAATTTCCTTATTTCGGGTATACGACAATTGTTGGAAGACAATGATGGTGCAGGTAATCAAGGCAATCGATATGGTAAACTGGAAGACCACCAGGCCTCCACGAATCCAAACCTGGCGGCCACTCAACACTGGGATGCTGCCTTTGATGACCTTGACGATGTTGAAACGCGACAAAAACAAGGCCGGATAGCTGCCACTGAGCAAGCCAACTCCGATAGGCAACAACAACGCTAAAGCTCCTGGCCAACCTGAGAAAAGGGTGCTGATTTGCAATGGGGTAGCAATGATTTGACTAAAGAGCGGCAAACACAGGTACAACAAGGCCAAAGCCAGCACACCCGCCCCCAAACCATACACCGTAGACTCCGTCAGGAATTGTGCGATCAGGGCGCGGCTTCCAGAACCCAGGGCTTTGCGAACGCCCACTTCACGGGCGCGTTGCCCCGAGCGAGCGGTGGAAATGTTCATGAAATTTACACAAGCCATCAAAATGATCAGTAAGCCAACGGTGCCGTATACATACACCTCGCGGATGCTGCCCAGAGTGGTTAAGCGCCCTTGTACCCCTGCAGAATACAAGTGTATGGCCTCAAGGGGTTTGAGCTTAAAGTCCCATTTTCCGCCATTTTTCAAAAACACATCAATGGGTTGACCGATGCGGCGAAAGGCGCTGGCCGCATTTTTTTTGACCATAGCCGGAAAAAGGGCATGCAATGCTTTTAGTCGCTGATCGGTAAGCGGAGCGCGGGTTTTGACATAGGTATCCACATTCAGCCACACCCAACTCCAATCAAAATACTTGACCACTTCGTAATTGGCTACGGAAGTCAAAAAATCGAATTGCAACGAGGATTGCGTTGGAACATCGGCAAGTACTGCCGTTACTTCGTAGGGTTTGTTGTTGAGTTGCAAGATTTGGCCAAGGGGTTCTGCATCCCCGAAATATTTTTGGGCCATGCTCTCGGTCAACACTATTCTATTGAGTCCGTCCAGGCAAGTTCCAGCCGCTCCAGATTTAACGGGAAAGGAAAAAAACTCCAAAAAATTGGAATCTACCGCCAGGAGTTTTGATTCTGTGAAGCCATGCGAAATTCCGCCTGCTTCCTCGCGACGAATGGCCACATCACCGGGTTGAAATATACGGGTGTGATCCGAAAAATCGGCAAACTCCCGCCGCAAGGTTGCCCCTACCGGAGGAGGTGTATTGGAGGTAAGCACAGTTTGTCCAGCAAAATTGCCATCTAGTTGCACTTGATAAATGCGCTCGGAGCCCTTAAACAAGCGATCGAAATTGAGTTCGTGCCGTACAAAAAGCATCAGCATCCAACAAGCGGCCAAGCCAACTGCCAGTCCGCTGAGGTTGATAACGGCGTAGAGACGGTTTTTACGGAAGTTGCGAAAAGCAATTTTGATAGCGGTGCTGAACATGTCAAGTTTTTTTTATTCGGGGCGAAATTTATGCCAAACTTACAATCATTTGATAATCATATTTTTAGTAAAAACAAAAACCCCAACCTGTGTTCATATTCGGACAAATGTGTACGGAAATCTCCTTTAAAATTTGCTGATTCAAGACAAGATTAAAATTTTAACAATCTATGATTATTCAAATCCTTAAATTGCATTGTAAAAAAACATCATCTTATTACTATTCTAGTCCATCCAGTTTATTTGCAACTTTTTTTATATTTTTGAGTTAGATTACCAGCAGGATAATGGATAAGACTTTCCATGCAACTGTCTAGTTGTCTGTATTAAATACCAGCCTGAAATGATTAAAGTAACCATCGTTGACGATCACGTTATCTTCGCGGAAGGATTGGAATCTATTTTTTTGGATGCAGACGACATTCAAATTACGGCACGATGTCACAACGCGGAGTCGTTTTGGAATGTAATGGAAACCAATAACATAGATGTAGTGTTGCTGGATATTTCCTTGCCTGATGTGAGTGGTTTGAATGTGTGCGAGCAAATTGTACGCGATTATCCCAATACCCGGGTTATTGCGCTGACCATGCACGACGAACCCAGTCTGGTGAAGAAAATGATCAAAAAAGGGGCAATGGCCTACCTGCTCAAAAACACAACGAAAAGTGAACTTTGGGCAGCCATTCGTACGGTGTACAGCGGCAAAAAATACTACAATGAAAACCTCATGCAGTTGCTGCTGGATGGCGAAGACAAACCCAAAAAAAATTCGTCGATGGGTGGCCGACCACACTTGACCCGTAGAGAAAAGGAAGTTTTAGACCTCATAGCCAAGGGTTTTACCACCCAGCAAATTGCCGATAAACTCTTCGTTTCGATCAAAGCCGTAGAGTTTCACCGCAGCAGCTTGTTGACCAAGTTTGGGTCTCAAAACACGCCATCCATGATTAAGGAAGCCATTGAATATGAATTTATTTCGTAAAATTTTATTGTTGTTGCTCTTCTCCTCGCTACTTGTTGCGGTTCGGGCAAATGATTTTTATCCCTCCCTCAAAAAAAATTACAGCCAAAAAAAGCTTGATAGTTTAATCACAGAATATAAAGAAAAGAAAGATGCCAAAGGACTCGCCATTGCTTTTGAGCTAAAAGGGGTCTTTTTTCAACACATCTATTATTACAGCAGCTCTACTGTCAGCAACTTCTACGAAAGCGCCGAAAATTACTTCAAAATCAACGACTTATCCGGTTATTACCGCGTAAAAAAACGCATTGCTGATCTTTACTCCGTTGATGATGTCATGTACAAATACGCTATAGATTACTACAAGGAAGCGCTGGGGTTTTACCATCTAAAAAAAGACAAAGTCAAGATCGCTGGCTACAAACTGGATTTACTTAATGTTGCCATCAACAAGGATACTTTCTCAAAAAAGGAAGATCGCCTGATTTCATGGAATCGGGAAAAGGTCCTCAAAGAAACCATCAATGATTGCAAAAAACTCAAGGATCAGCGCTACCTCACCTACGCCTATAGCCTTTACGGTGCTTATTGGTTGCAAAAAGAGAACTTGAATGCAGCGCTAAAATATACCGAAATGAGTTTGGCGAAAAGCCAACCCCGATCCTATCTGAAGTCACTCAATCTGCTCCAGAAAGGGAAAATTAAAAAACTGAAAAATGATTTTCCTGGTGCCATCAAGTTGTTCGAACAAAGTGAATTAATCGCCGAAGTACAGAACAACAAATACCTCATACAATTGATTTGCAAAGGCCAGGCCGAGTGCTATACCGCGATGAACAATACGCCCAAAGCTGTGGCATACTGGCAAAAAACGGCTCAAGCCATTGAAAAATATTACAACTCTGGACAAACGCAAATTACCCGCTCCCAAGAAATTTCCAACGCCCTGAAGGATGTAATAGCTGCCCGGAAATTGATTTTAGAAAAAAAACGCAATCGCGAGAACCTCATTTATTTCTTAGTGACTTTCTTTTTGGTAACAGCAGGTGCCGGATTTTGGATAGTCAGGGTGAAGCTGCGGGAGAAAGACTTGATCAATCAACAACAACGAGCTGAAATGGAGCTCAAATCCATGAAATCGCTCATTGATGGCCAGGAAAAAGAGCGCAATCGGGTAGCCAAGGACTTACACGATGGACTTGGAGCACATTTATCCAGCATCAAATTGTTTATTGAAAGTCAGAAAGACAAATACGAATCCACCATTCAGGGCAAACTATTGGAGCCTTTGGCCAAAAACATCGACGAGGCTTGTCTGGAAACCCGCAACATTTCCCACGACCTCCGCCCTTTTGCGCTCAAGTTTGGTTTCAATGCAGCTTTAGGCGATTTGGTCAAAAAAGCCCAAAACACCCTTCCCGAAGTTGAAGTAGTTTTTGAACATTTTGGAGAGGAGCCACAAATCAGCGAAGAAGTTGCGTTGATGGTGTATCGGGTGGTACAAGAATTGCTCAACAATGCCGCCAAGTATTCCAAAGCGACCCAAATTACGGTACAAGCTTTTTACGAACCCTCGCAAATTTCCGTCAACGTGGAAGACGATGGGCTAGGTTTTGATATAAATGTGGTTAAAGAAGGAAACGGGCTGGGCAATATCCGTTCCCGCGTCGATTACCTCGACGGCCAGGTCATTTGGCAATCCGCTCCTAATCAAGGAACTGCGGTCATTATCTCCATTCCGATTATGGCAACCCACGAGTCAATTTCCTAGGGTAAACCCTAGGTTTAAAAAGCTACGGGTTTACCCTATTGGCTTCTATCTCAATCATGCATACATTTGTATTATTATATTGAACGAATGAAAGTTCAATTATCTCTTTGAATTTTCAGCATGGAATCTCTTTCTGACTTCACATTCCCTAGATGAAATCAGAAAGTTGATTACCAAATCAACAGGCTGGAAATAATACTAGGAAAGGCTGCTTCCGCGGAGGAAGCAGCCACTCTTTTTTACTTGTCAGTGTTCTCAATCACTTTCGCCAATTTATCTTAATCACTTTCGCCAATTTATCCTAATCACTTTCCCTCTTTTTTTCAATCGTTGCCAAAGCAAATCATGTGTGAATGCTTCAAATCATTCCAAAAACCGTTGACTGCGTAAAGGCAACAACGCAACTGCGCCAAACTTCCTATTTGTTTATTTCATGTATTCTTTTCCATTCAGGCTTTTCCTCTTACTAATATGGTGGTTTTTACTGGCCATCTATTGGATAATTCCCCCCTATAGGCACCGGCTTCCGGGCAAGATGTCAAGGAATTGTCAGGGCTACTTTCGATTGAGGGTAGCCTGTTTTTTTGCCCCAGCTTGGATTTCTTGTTTTCTTAAAAGTGCAGCTCCACCAGCGCACCATTCAGTACAAAATGGACAAAAGTGCGGATGTTCTCCTCTCTAAAAACCTGCTGTACCCCTGCTTTGCTGAAGTATAAAAACGGTGCAAGCTCCGCGGCTTTGCTGCGGTAACGCTTCATGTCTCCAGCATAACTGGAAAATTGGACAATGGCAATGCCTTCTTCACTTTCCAAGAGCAAATCCAACTCCCGTTCAAAAATACGCGCACCCTGAAAATGGCGCAAAGGATACCGTTGGTGGTAAAACGGAGACCGGAAATATTGATCCAAATAATTGCGGAAAGCCTGCCCGGCAGGGAGCAATTGTTCCGCGCTGATCCATTCTTCTACCTCAAAACGCTGCAACAATCCAGCCGTCATGTCCTCCAGATCACGTGGCGCATAATCGGGCTGCCAGGCGTGAAAGAAGGCTTTGACTGCCCGCGAAACCTGGCTAAAATCGGCCAATAAGGATTCGATGTGCAAGGGAGAGGCATAATTGATCAATTCACCGGTGCTATGGGAAGGGATTTGGTCCATTAGGTTTTCCTTCCAGGTATCGATGTACAGTGGCACCAGTTTTTGTTTGCCCACACGGGGTTCCAAAAATTGCAGATCACCCTCTTTGATGTCAAGAACTTCAAAATCCCGAGAAAAAGTAAAAGTTTCGGTCTGTTTCAACAAAGGAAGTCCCGCCCATTCCCAGAGCGTTTCGGTGGTACTGGCATCGAGGGTTGGAAAATCATCTTTGCCTTCATGCCAGGCTCGGTTGAGCCATTTGGTAGGCGTATTGGTAGTCGGAAAAACCAGGAAATCCCTTGCCCTGGTCAAACCTACGTACAGCAACCGGTTTTCTTCCTGCGTAGCCTGTGCGATTTTTTGTGCTTGCACTTCACTTTGCGCCAAACGTTCGGCCAGGGGAGTACCTTTGAATTGCTTGTCATAAGGATTTACCCAGTAACGCAACCAGCGATTGCCGAGGATGTTATTGAGGTCAATCTGGGTATTTTCTTCCGGTACAATACTCAGTCCCCACAATTCAGTGCGAATGTCTTTTTCCAGGTTGTAACACACCACAACAGGCCATTCCAGGCCCTTACTGCGGTGATAAGTCATGACATTAACGGCATCAGGACTTTCTCCGGCTGCCTGAAAATCTCGTCCTTCCGTTTCCAGTTCATTGAGCCACAACAATAAACCACCCAAGGATGCTGCGGATTGCAGGCGGTTGCAAGCGCCTTCGTACTGTAAGGCCAATTTGCGCAGCACATCGAGGTTGTCCAAGCGTTGGTTGACTTTGCCCCAACTCACAATGCGGCGGCGCAAATCCAGGTCTTCGACCAGTAGATCCAGAATTTCGGCGCTCGACAATTCGATGGTTTCACTGCGCAGTTCGTCCAACCTGCGAATCAGGAAATCGTTGGTTCCCCAGCGGTTGGTCACTTCGCCAGCGTCGTAATCCTTGAGGTAGTCCAAGCGGTCTTCAACAATGGTTTCGATGTCTTTGGCTGCGCCCAACAAGAGGATCTCGGCGACAGATAGGGAATCGTGGTAATTCAACAAGTATTTGAGGCAAGCCAACACCAGTTTGGCCTCTGCGGTATTGAGCAATCCAGCCCGCGCAATGGCGACCTTGAATCCGGCGCGGTTGAGTGCTTCCGCCATGCTTTGGCAATCGCTATTGGATCTGCACAAGATGGCTACATCGCCAGCAATGGCAGGTCGGTGTTTTTTTTCGCCTTTCGGCAAAACGTAGAGTTTGCGCTCCAACCAGTCTCGGAGCGCGAAAGCGGTCGCGTTTTCGGGCCAGGGTTTTCCAGGGGTGCGGCCACTGCGCTTTTTGCCTTCTTCCTCCTCTTCTTCAAAATGCCAGTGCACCAGTGCCTCCGATACTTCAATGGGCTCCTGGTCCTTGGTTCGTTTGGGAATAAGGGCTACTTGTTCTGGAGGCATATTGCCAAAAGCTTTGACAAAAATGGCATTGCTGGCGTACACCAGATCTTGCCGGGAGCGCCAGGAATTTTCCTGAATGTCTTCGGGTTTTACCCCTCCAGTTTGCGCCATGATGGCTTGCATCAACTCAGGTGCTGCGCCCCGAAAACCATAAATCGATTGTTTGGGGTCACCTACCCAAATACTGTGGCGGGCAAATTGGGAGAGTTTCAAAAAAATCTCCAATTGCATGGGACTGGTATCCTGAAATTCATCGACCAGCAGCAAGTCCAATTCGCTGCGCAGCACGGTCTCGACCTGCTCGTCTTTGAGCAAGTCCATGATCAGTGCCTCCATATCGGTGTAATCGATCAAGCCCCGTTTTTTCTTATAGGCTGAAAATTCGTCTAGCGCAGCGATGGCCAGTTCGAAAATTTGATCGATAAAAGCCTTGATGTCTTGTTGAAACTGGGGGTGTTGTTCGTGTATTTTGGCAAATTCCAGCAAATCGGCAATGTCCTCTTTGCTCTTGACTCCGGGTTTGAGTTTGCTGATTTTGGCCCAATTGCGCCAACTCAGTTCACCGCGCAGGCGCAGGTCACGCTCCAGTTCCTTGAGGTCTTTGACCACGTCCTTGGTGACTTTGGTTTCGTCTGCATTGCTTTCCAGCCGTTCGATGCTGTCCAGCAGCATTTGGCTCAATTCAGCGTTGAAAGCAGCGGCGCTTTTGGCGGAGGGCTCGCCAAGGTAAATTTGAAAACTTTCAAATGAACGTTGGCAGCTTTTTTCAAGTACTTCCCTGGAAAAATCGTTGGCGCGGGCAACTTCGGTGATTTGGCG
>NZ_JBBAKG010000004.1:9206-51558 GCF_040403615.1 Haliscomenobacter sp.
AGGGCATTGGTGAGGTCTTCGGCTTGCTCGGTCAGTCCTTCCGAAAGGAGTTTGACCCGCACGCGTTCCTGTAATTCAGCGGCTGCTTTTTTGGTAAAGGTAGTGGCGATGATGCCTCCTGCGCGCACGCCTTCGCGCATCAGGCGAACCATTTCCTGGGTAAGGCGGTAGGTTTTGCCGGAACCGGCACCGGCAGAGATGATTTTGATGTTCATGGAGTTGGAAAAGTGGCTAGCCCTGTGCAAATTCGGCAATCATTTCCCGACGATGGGGCGCATGAAAAGCCAAAACGATGTCTGATTTATCGATGCCTTTTTCAATGAGCATCAAAGCGATTTTTTGATCGGTACCATCGTGTTGTATCCATACCTTTCCATCAGGTTTTACATCCAAATGGATAAAAGTGTTGAGTTCTCGGTAGGTATCATTTAGCCATCCCACTGCGGCGAGGATATAGTGTCCTCTGGTGTCATCTTCGATGAGTTGGGTTTCGATTTGTTCGTCAGCAGGTATCATGGCATAGATTTCCTCGACAACTTGTTTGACGATCGATTTATGTTGATTTATCTTTTCCATTCGTTGATGGTTTGAGATTTTTCATCAAAAATAAGCATTTTTAGGTCGTAGAGTTGAGCGATGAGTAATTTTCCAACCTTCTTCCTCTAAAATTTTTCTGACGATTGCATGGTATTTATCTCTTGCCATGGTCAACTATTCTTTCCTTCAAAGTTAGCCTTTTTTGGCACAAAAATACAATCTCTATTCAATCCACAAACAAATACTTTTTTCAGCAATCAGCGATCAGCCTTCAGCTAACCACTGATTTGCTGAAGGCTGACTGCTGATTGCTGACCGCTGATACCCGACTACTTCATCAAACTTACCGTTTCCATCAAGCGAATCATTTCGGCGCGGTAGCCTTCGTTGTCTTTGCCACGGGCTTCGGCGGCCAGTTTTTTGCACAGCTCGTAGGTAGCTTCGCCTTTGAATTCGGAGTTGCGCAGCAGCATGCCAAAGGAAGCGACTGCAGCAGACCAACGGAAATTGTCGCTGGATTTGGCAATGCTTACATTTTTATCCATCACCACCTCTTCCATGAGCTGGCTATTGTCTGCGTCGGGCGCTTTGTAGCGGAATTTAACGGTCAGCAATTCATTGGAGCGGGTGGCATTGGGTTTGAGATCCCGTTCCTGGTACTTCAGTTCCTTGTCGGCCACCAGGAATTTGCTGTCTATTCCAACCGGGATGATTTCGTACAATGCGGTGACCGTATGGCCTGCGCCCAATTCGCCGGCATCTTTTTTATCGTCGTCGAAGTCTTCGTTGTTCAATACCCGGTTTTCGTAACCGATCAGGCGATAGCCTTGTACTACGGCGGGATTGAATTCCAGTTGCAGCTTTACATCTTTGGCAATGGTGTACATGGTGCCCCCAAATTCGCTCACCAGTACCCGACGCGCTTCGTCCAGGTTATCGATGTAGGCATGGTTACCGTTGCCGGAATCGGCCATTTTCTGCATCTTGTTGTCTTTGTAGTTGCCCATGCCGTAGCCCAATACGGTGAGGTATACCCCACTTTTGCGTTCTTCCTCCACAATCTGTACCATCTCGGCATCGCTGCTGACGCCGACGTTAAAGTCGCCATCGGTAGCCAGAATGACCCGGTTGTTGCCTCCTTTGATGAAGTGTTCTTTGGCGGTTTTGTAGGCCAGGCGAATGCCTTCACCTCCGGCGGTTGAGCCGCCAGCTTCCAGTTTGTCAATGGCTTCCTTGATCTTGGTTTTGTTGTTGCCGGTGGTTGGCTCCAGCACCAATCCGGCGGCTCCGGCGTAAACTACAATGGCTACCCGATCTTGTGGGCGCAGTTGATCAGCCAATAGTTTGAAGGAAGACTGTACCAATGGCAATTTGTTGGCCACATTCATGCTCCCAGATACGTCAACCAAAAAGACAAGGTTTGCCGCAGGCAGGTTTTCAGTGGGTGTATGCTTGCCTTGCAGGCCAATGTGTACCAGGCGGTGCTTGGATTCCCAGGGACAATCGCTGACCTCGGTAGTGATCGAGAAAGGATGTTTTCCTGTTGGTTCGGGATAATCGTAATCAAAGTAATTAATCATTTCTTCGATGCGCACTGCATCTTCTGGCGGGCGTTGACCATTGTTGATGTGACGGCGCAAATTGGTGTAACTGGCGGCATCTACATCGATTGAAAAAGTAGATTGTGGTTCTTGAGTAGCCCGGTGAAAGCGGTTTTCCTGAATGCGGTCGTAGTCTTCGGTGTTGAAGTCGGGTTGGGGAGACATTATTTTGGCATTGCCCATATAACTCGGCGTAGCATTAATCATTTCATCATGCTTTGCCCGTGAATTTATACCACGAATTTTTATAGGAGAATTTTTTCTCCCAGAACTTGTGACTACTAATTCTGATAAAGCATGACTAGCCCCTAAAGTAACCTGAATTTCATTTCCAGCACAAGCAGGCTTCTCCGTAGTAGTGAAGCCTGTGTAGGATACAACCAGCACAACACAGGAATCCGATACCATTAAGTTGAATTTGCCGTCTACGTCACTTATCGATCCGTTGGGAGTGCCTTTGACCAAAATACTGGCTCCAATCAATGGAGAACCTGAATCATCGACAACTTTTCCTTTGATTTCGAATGGTTTGCCAGTTTCAGAGGCTGTTCCAAACGCAAAAAGAAAACTTGATAAAGCTAGGATAAAGATTTTGTTGATCATGTTGGATAGGTTTTTCACTATAGATGCAATTGAAGCGATGAAATGCATAAAAACTTTGAAAAAAATTTTCTTTGCCTAATTTTAACTTTTATCTCATTTAACCACACTTAGCAAGTCATGAAACCAAATTTTTTCACCCGATTTTCAATTTTTATGCTGTTGTTCAGCTTCTGCAGTGCACTAACCCTGCAAGCTCAAGATCCAGCACCCAAAAAAGACTCCATCAAAGTGGCGGTCAAAAAAGACTCCAAAAAGCCCTTGCCACTCGAACCTGGCCGCAAAGTCAAACTCCAGGTAAATGAAGGCACCTGGATGTCATTGGACGTCAGCCCGGATGGGCAAACCATTGCCTTCGACCTGATGGGCGACATTTACAGCATCCCGGTTGCAGGGGGCAAAGCCAAACAACTGACCAACGGGATGGCTTACGATACCCACCCCAAATGGAGCCCAGATGGCAAAAAACTTGCCTTCACCTCCGACAAAAGTGGCTCAGAAAACGTCTGGTACATTGATTTTGAAAAGCAAGACACCGTGCAAATCACCAAAGACAATGACCAGCACGTACAATCTGCCGAGTGGACACCCGATGGCAATTACCTGATCGTATCCAAAGGCGGGCGCAACCTCAAGCTGTTTATGTTTCACAAAGACGGCGGTGGCGGTTCCCAATTGATCAAAGCACCCGACAACCTCAAATGTGTAGAGCCAGCCTTCGGCAAAGACAGCCGCTACATCTGGTTTGCCCGTCGCAATGGTGCCTGGAACTACAACGCCATTTTGCCCCAGTATCAACTGGCCACTTACGATCGGGAAACCGGTCAGTTGGAAACCCGCAGCGATCGGGTGGGTTCTGCCTTTTCCCCTACCCTTTCTGCCGATGGCAAATGGCTGGTGTTTGGCTCCCGGTACAATGAACAAACCGGCCTGGTCAAGCGCAATTTGCAAACGGGAGAGGAAGCCTGGTTGGCTTATCCCGTACAACGCGATGAACAAGAGTCGATTGCGCCACTTGGCGTATATCCGGCCATGTCTTTTACGCCGGATAGTAAATTCTTGATCGCCTCTTATGGCGGTAAAATCTGGAAACTCCCCATCGATGGCGGAGCAGCTACCAATGTTCCTTTTGACGTTGATGTTGAATTGGAAATGGGGCCAGCGGTCAAGTTCGACTTCCCTATTTCGGATGAAAAAACCATGATTGCCAATCAAATCCGCGATCCAAAAATTTCTCCTGATGGCAGCAAATTGACCTTTACCGTACTCAACCGTTTGTACGTCATGGATTATCCGAATGGTACGGCCAATCGATTGACCAAAACCAATTATACCGAGGCCATGCCGGTATGGTCACCCGACGGCAAGAGCATTGCTTACGTAAGTTGGGAAGGCAAAGAGGGCAACATTTACAAAGTTAACCTGGGGACTGGAGCAACAACCAAACTGACCAAAACCGGGGCAACCTATTACGATCTGGGTTGGGATGCCAAAACCAATCGGATTGTGTTCAATTACAGTCCAGCTCAAGTGTTTGAAGATTCCTACAGCCCTGCTTTTTTCAGCAACAATGAAAGCCTGGCCTGGATCAGTGCAGATGGCGGCGATATCACCCGCATCGAGAAATCCAATGGCCGGGGCAATCCGCATTTTGTCAAAAGCGATGAGCGCATTTACCTTTTTAGCGGCGACAAAGGTTTGGTTTCAATCCGTTGGGACGGTACCGATGAAAAAATCCACCTCAAAGTAAGCGGCATTACCACGTTTCCTGCCGAATTGGGAGGAGACAATTGTATGCTGGTCAATAGCGAAACCGAGCCTACTCCTCAACCTTCCAAAGCAGAATTGATTACGATGGCTCCGGAAGGAGATCAGGCATTGGTGCAAATCAACAACGAGATTTATGTGGTAACCGTACCCAAAACGGGTGGCGAAGTGCCCAATATTTCGGTAGCCAAAGCGGAAAATGCACAGTTCCCTGCCCGCAAACTGACCACCATCGGCGGCCAATTTCCACATTGGACTACAGACGCCAAGCGAGTCAATTGGTCGATCGGCAACGCTTATTTCTCTTACGACATTGAGCAGGCTAAAGTGGTAGAAGAGCAACTGAAAGCCGAGAAAAAAGCCAAAGACAAAGAGAAAGCCAAAGCAGAGGCGGAAGGCAAAAAGCCTGAGGAGAAAAAAGACGAAAAGAAACCTGAAGAGAAGAAGGAAGAAGACAAAAATTACAAGGCTGGCGAGATCAGGGTCAAAGTAACCGTACCCCGCGACGTACCTACCGGAGTGGTCCTGTTGCGCAACGCCCGCATCATTACGATGAAAGGCGATGAAGTATTCGAAAAAGGTGACCTCCTCATCGAAAACAACCGCATCAAATCCGTAGGCAAAGCCGGATCAATCAAGGTTCCTACTGGCGCGAAAGTGATGGACATGACGGGCAAAACCATCGTGCCCGGTTTTGTGGATACCCACGCCCACATGTGGCCCTACTGGGGCTTGCACAAAAGCCAGGCCTGGATGTACAATGCCAACCTCGCTTACGGCGTAACCACCACCCGCGACCCTCAAACCGCAACCACAGATGTACTGACCTATGGCGACATGGTGGAAAGTGGCCAAATCCTCGGACCACGCATTTATTCGACTGGACCTGGGGTAGGTTTTTGGGCTTACCGCCTCGAAAGCCTGGAGCAAACCCGCAATGTGCTGAAGCAATACTCCGAGTACTACAACACCAAGACCATCAAAATGTACCTGACGGGCAACCGTCAGCACCGCCAATGGATCATCCAGGCGGCCAAGGAGCAAGGACTGATGCCGACTACTGAGGGTGGACTGGATTTCAAACTCAACATGACTCAGCTTTTAGATGGGTATTCCGGGCACGAACATGCATTCCCGATTTATCCGATTTACAAAGATGTGATCAAAGTAGTGGCCGAGTCAAAAATGTCGTATACCCCAACTTTGTTGGTGGCTTATGGCGGTCCCTGGGCTGAAAACTTTTACTACGCTACTGAAAATGTGGTGGGTGACGCCAAGCTGAACCACTTCACACCCAAGACGGAGTTGGACGAAAAAGCCCGCCGCAGACCAGGATGGTTTTTGCCAGAAGAGCACATCTTCCGCCGCCATGCCGAGTTTGCCAAAGCCTTGGTAGAAGCAGGAGGCATTGCAGGCGTTGGTTCTCATGGTCAATTGCAAGGGTTGGGATACCACTGGGAGTTGTGGGCAGTACAATCGGGTGGCATGAAAAACCACGATGCACTGAAGGTTGCTACCACATTAGGTGCACAAGCCATTGGCCTTAGCAAAGACCTAGGCTCTCTGGAGCCAGGCAAACTCGCCGATTTGCTGATTATGGATAAAAACCCGCTGGAAAACATCCGCAACACCAATTCCATCAAGTATGTGATGAAAAATGGCCGCATGTACGAAGGCGATTCGCTGAATGAAGTATATCCTCGGGTGCAAGCTGCTCCTGGCCCTGAATGGAAGGTAGATCGGCCTACCGGCGTTCCAGGGATGAAATAAGGGGTTTGGGGGTTTTGGGTTACCCACATTTTTGTTCCAAACATAAGTCAGGGTCAAAAAATGCGTGTGTAACCCAAAACCCTAATACTTTCTTTTCCCCAATCCCTCCAAGGTCATTTCCCACAAATCCTCAAAAGGAATGATTTCAATTTCATGGCCTTGAGGACTGATTTGCAAGGGGTTTTGGTGCAATAAATTCAGATACCGATCTGCCCGTTCAAGCACCGTTTTGGGGTGAAAATGGGCTTTGGGAATCTGTAGCAGCAAGCGGATGAACACATTGCTGCGGTAATTTTCATCGTGTTTCAGGTACCTGCTGCAATATCGATCAATGGCTTCCATGCGGCTGATCACCAAATCGTAGCGTTTTTGGGCGATGATGAACAAGATCTGAATGATCAAAATGGGGATATTCATTCCTCGCTTGTCTTTTGAGAAAGTGGGTACTTCGTTTAGGAATTTATTGATGCGGAATTTGCTGCTGCTGCCTTCTTGAGGAGGTGAAAGCTTTCCAATAAAAATCAGGAAGTGCAGCCAGGCTTCGTAAATTTTCCATTGCTCGTCTGGACGTTGACCCAATTGCTTGAAGGAAGGATGTTGACTGGCTTGCTGCCAAATACTAAAAGCTTCCTGATAATTGCGCGTATGCAGCGCCAACAATAGGCAGAGCTCCCGGTTTTTGTACCAGTTGTATGACCCCTCGCGTTCCAGCTCCAGTGCCCGCTCTACGACACAACGCCCGGCGGGGTAATCCTTTAGTTGAATGTGACAAACCAGTTTTTGGTATAAAAAAGTCAACAAAGCCTGCGGGGCCAAAAACTCCATCTCCCCCAATGCGGTAATTGCTTCTTCACAAGCTATCGCTGTTTCGATAAAATTGCCTTCGCTCATTAATGCAGCGATTTTGAGCAAATACACATGCCGTAAAAAATGGTAAGACCGTTGTTCGGCCATGAGTGGCTGTAACTGCTCGTAATATGCCTTGGCCATAGAAGGGCCTGGAGTAGCTTGATTTTTGTCAAATAAATGACTGTAAACCAATTTGATGTATAAATCTTCCGCCAGGTTTTCACTCTGCCAAAGTTTTACATAGGTCGCATGTAATTCGTCGTAGTATTTAAGTTTGCGGGCATCCGGTTGTCTAGTAGAATAATAAAGCCGGAGCATTTTGCTGATGTTGACCAGCAGCTCAGAAAACTGAAAGTGCTGGGCATGCTTGAAAATTTTGAGTGCCAGATCAATGGCAATTTTGCTCGCACCCCGATTGAGTAATATCTTTACCGCAGCCCACTCTTTGCAGCAGGTGATGTAGGCTCGATCCCAATCTGTGTACCCCGCCTGCTTGGTATCGATAAAAAATACTGCATTGATCAAACGGTTTTTGAGTCGGTTCTTGAGCTTACGGTAACCGTTGTCGGCGGGTGAAGCACCAAAATAATACTGCGCAGCCTCCTCATCAGACAAAAATTCCCCCGATGCAATTTTGAAATAGAGGCTATTGACCATCGAAATGCGTCCCTTTTCTGCTTGCCCTAATAGTTCAACAGATTTAAGTTTGTTGCGGCTGACCAGATCAACCAAATCGCGAATAATCTCCATACTTCCTTGGTATTGAATAAAATAAAGCCATGTCTACAGCAGGTAGATCACCAATGGAAATCATCTAAATGGTAAGCAAAAAGGTTGGAATGGTTTGCAATCAGGATTCAAAAATGCACATTTTTTTTTAAAAAAGAAATCATAGCAGTGGGGCAAAAATAAATGTTCATTTTTTTTGAGCCAAAGGATTAGATGAGTTACTTAAAATGAATCGTTTACTCATCTAATCCTTTGGCAAAATGAATATTTATTTTTATATCACCCCATAAAAAAGGCCCATCAAAGACGGGCCGGTACATTTACCTTACAAACTATAATTACACAACCTTTCTTGAATCAATAGATTTTCCGACAATTGGACCAAAAGTTGAAAGCAGGGGAGAGTGCAGCTCATTTGCTCCCCTCTCCCAGTCTTGCTAATCACCCTTTGTAAACAATGATCCTCTTTTATCAAAAATCATGATTCAAAAGTAGGGCTGCATGATGGGTGAGACACTACCATTAAAATTCGTTAAATTCCTCCTCAGTTTTTTCAATAAAATAAAAAAAACAGTCATAATTACCTGACATTGAATATTTTAATGTAACTCTATTTAGGAGCAGAGTACCATAAACACTCACTTTATGAAATACAAAAAGGGCTTCTGACCAATGATCGGAAGCCCTTTTTGTACCATATATTTAGAAGGTTACTCTGTGACGCGAGCGTAATTGTCGGCCAAAGTTGTAGAAGCATTACAGAACAACGAAAGTACTATCCAATACTGTTCGCGGGTTCCTTTGGAACGCAGTGCCAAATTGTCTTTGTCTTTCAGTTCCAGCAGCATCAAAGTGCGGTCTGCATCGGCCATGTCTTCCTTTTTTTCAACTGGAATTTCAATTCGACCGTTCTTGAAAGTACCAATATCCCGCATGGCACAGGATGGTTTGCCATTTTCAAGTGTGTTTCCGGTAATCTCCACTTTGACTTTGTCGCCAGCAATGTAGGAGATGGTTACTTTTTTCCAAATTCCCTTATCGGGATAATTGGAAGAGGCAAAAGTACCAAGCAATTCCTGGACTTGGGATGCTTTTTGATAAGCTTCCTCTTTGGGTACAACCGGCTGAACTGTTGTCTCAGCAGGCAGATCTTGTTGAGCAGCGTCTGTTGCCGTTTTGTCGTTTTTACAAGCCGTCAGAGCAGCCAATAGCAGCAGGCTAAATGCAAACTTTTTGATCATAGGATTATCAGTTTATTCGCCGGCAAAGGTAACAGAAATCCCTAAAAAAAGAAAAGCCACAATCCGAAGATTGCAGCTTCCGTAACCTACATCAGATCGCAAGCTCTTTTATATAGATTCTGGGGAAAAATGTACTGATCTGATGCCCCAAAGATAAAATCTATATGTGTACGCAATATTAATTATTTGCGAATTGTTTTGCTGTAAACCTTTTCTCCTACGGTCAGAGTCACAGTGTATTGACCAGCAGGCAATTTGCTCAGGTTGTAGCGTTTTTCAACTTTAACTACATTTTGAACTTCGTCATCGAATACCAGATTTCCATCTAGGTCTTCGATTTTAAGTGTCATTGAAGTTAAGTGGTTGTTTAGCAAGCTGACATCAACCAATTGTCCAGAAGCTTTGATCACTGGTGCAAAAAATTCTTTGCGGTCATTGATGTTCAAGCTCAGGCCTGTTCTGGTGATGGACAGAGGCTGTTCTGTTTCTCGAATTCCAGTAGTTACCACCAATTTGTAATTGCCAGCGGACAGTTCGTTCAAGTTAAATACCTTGGCATATTCTTCATTGGTGATTTCTTCCTCCAACAAAACTCCTTCCAGCGCGCTTTCCAAGCGAATTAAGGTAGGTGTCTTGAGGTTTTTCAGAACCAGACTCACTTTTTTCTCGGTACCAACTGAGTTGATAGAGATGAAAGGGATGTCGTCCATGGCTTGCGTAGCTTTAGGAAATACAAACAAAACCAAAAGCAGGGCAAGACGGGTGATTGTTTTCAAAAAATCCTTCATAACAACAGTTTTTGTGTTTACTAAATGTTTGGGTTAAATCAAGAATCTGTGTGTGGGTGCTTACATAGGCAAAATTACGCCACTTGAGGTCGCCGTGCTACGTCAAAATTGATCTATTCCGATGCTATATTACCCCGAATTATACCCCACTTGTATTTTATGGTTAATATTGGCGGAGTTTTGGAATTTAATTCTCCATTTTGCCCAATTTGGCTTCTATTATTCATTGAAAAGGGATAGAAGCAACAAAAATTTTCTTTGGCTTAGTTTAAAATTTAAAAGAAGGTAGAAAAATGCCTGTTTTGGCAATAAATCGCAGAGCTATATCCGTTCTAAAACTGCATAACTAATAATTTAGGACAAAAAAGGTGAAAGCAGGCCATTGCCATACTTTCACCTTTTTCTTTTTTAGCTTCACTGCAGCAAAGCACACCTTAAGTGCTGGATCCAATTACTCCGATTTCAACGATTCAACTGGCTCCATTCGTGCACTTTTGACGCTTTGGAAAACAACGGTCAATAAGGCAACCAAAATAGCCAATAGCCCTGCACTCAAAAATCCCCACCAGGGAACCGGAATGCGGTAGGCAAAATTGTGCAACCACTGGTTTGCGCCCCACCACGCCAATGGTGTCGCAATGGCAAAAGCAAGGATGACCAGGCGAAGAATTTCTTTGGACAGCATTGCAATGATGCTTTGAGTGGTAGCGCCCAATATCTTGCGGATTCCGATTTCTTTGGTGCGGCGCTCGGCGGTAAATGCAGCAAGCCCAAGCAACCCAAGACAAGCAACCATTAAACTCAAGATGGTGAAAATCGAAAAAATACTGCCAATCCGAATCTCGGCCCGGTACATTTCATCAAAGCCATCATCCATGAATTTCCAGGAAAAAGGCGTGGCCGGAGCCATTTTTTTCCATTCCTGCTCGATGCGTTGCAAGGCAGCAGGCAAATCTGTGCTGGATAATTTGATTGAGAGATTGCCCGCATTGCGTTTCAAAATCAAACAAAGTCCATCAATGTTTTGTCTCAGCGATTCGAAGTGAAAATCTTTTACTACGCCTATTACGGTCAGCCTTTTGTGATTGAGTTTCCCTTCCGCGTTCATGTCTGTTTGCACGTAGATTGACTTGCCCAAAGGATCTTCTTGGCCAAAGAAACCTTTGGCTGCTTTTTCATTGAGCACAACATTGCTTGAATCTCCCGGCATATCTTTTGAAAAGTTTCGGCCAGCGGTGATCTCCATGCCCAGGGTAGGAACATAATCTTCGTCAACATTCCATTGCTGGATAATTTGACAACTTTCTTCTCTGATGTTGGGTGTAGAGCAAACCGAGCCATCAGAGCGGTTGGAGGCAATAGGAAGGTATCCACTGATGGTCGCATTTTCAACGAAAGGCAGGTTTTTGAGGTTTTTTTTAAAAGCACCCAAATTTTGCTCCAGGCCATAGGCATCGTTGATGATCAAAACCTGGCCGCGGTCAAAACCGAGTTTTTTGTGCTGGATAAAATTCAATTGCCCCCGTATAACCATCGATGCAGAGATCAAAAAGATAGCGATCAAAAACTGGAAAACAATCAACCCTGAGCGCAATCCGCGCCCTTTGACGGAATCGAGAAATTTGCCTTTCAATACACTGAGCGGTTGAAATCCAGACAGGAAAAAAGCGGGATAAGAACCGGCCAACAGCCCCACAAAAAAACCACCTGCTAAAATTGAGCTCCAAAATACGCCACTGTCCCAGGGGAAAAGCAATTTTTTTCCCGCAACCTGACTAAAATAGGGCAAAGCCACCCAGCTAAACAACAAGGCTAAAAACAGCGCAAAAGCCGTCAATACCATCGATTCACTCAAAAACTGCCCTATCAAGGCTGAACGTTGCGAGCCCATTACCTTGCGAACCCCAACCTCACGCGCCCGCAAGGCCGAACGGGCAGTAGACAAATTCATAAAATTGACCACCGCAATCAACAGCACGAACAAAGCGGCCAAACCAAAGATCCACACGTACTGGATGCTGCCATTGGGCGCCAATTCCACATCCAAATCTGATTTGAGGTGAATGTCTCGCAATGGTTGGATGTGGTACTTCAGCAAGGTGCCACTCTTCTCCAATTCGGCGTAGCTTTTCCCCATCATTTGTAACAGTTGAGGGTCGAGGTACTTTTTGAGCAAATGTGGAAACAGTTTTGCCTCAAATGCCGCTGGATTCGCATCCTTGCGCAACACATAATAGGTATGAAAATTAAAACTGAGCCAAATCTGTTGCCGGGATTCTTCCAGGGTACTCATCGAACAAAAGAAGTCAAAATTAAAATGGGAATTGTGGGGCATGTCTGCAATGACCCCGGTTACATTGTACCGCTTATCGTTGTCAAAGGTGAGCACTTTCCCCAGGGGATTTCCGTTGGGAAAGTATTTTTTAGCCATGGATTGGCTGATCACAATCGTTTGAGGTGCACGCAAGGCTTCGGAGGGATTGCCTTGAATCATTTTCAAGCTAAAGACCTTGAAAAGAGTAGAATCTGCAAAAACGACCCGATTTTCCTTGAAATTTTGAACGCCACTTTTGATCAGAAAAGTACCCTGATCCCGGAAACGAACCGCAGTTTCAATTTCTGGAAAATCATTGATCAAAGCAGAAGCAAGCGGAGATGGTGCCACCGCAAAAGTATTGTGGATTCCACCAAACTTTACTTCTCCAGCAACGCGGTAGGTGCGGTCAAAATTTTCATTCCAGCGGTCATAGCTCAATTCATCTACCACCCACAGTAAAATCAGCAAGCAGGTTGAAATGCCAATGGCAAGCCCCATGATGTTGATGAAACTGAAAGTTTTGTGTTTGCGCAAGTTGCGTAGGGCAATCGTCAGGTAGTTTTGAAGCATGGCAATGGGTTTGAAGGCGAAAAGATAATGCATTGTAGATGAAGTAAGACGAGTCTTGCCCCTATCGGGGTTACAAAATAGTGTAGAGAATAGTTTGTGATTTTAAAATGAATTGTTTATTTTTGTTTGCACTTTTAAATTATTATCGGTATGCGCTGGATTTTATTGGGATTGCTATGTTGCTCTCTTTTCCCTCAAATAAATGGTCAGAATATTTCCAGGCAAAAATTGGGACATAGACTCGATTCCACGCTACAGGCCCGCATCAAACCCAATGAACCCGGAGGAAGTTTTTTCATCCAGCAAGGTAAAAAGGTGCTTTATGCAAAATCGTTTGGCCTGGCCAATCTTAAAACCGGAGAAAAATTTGGCCCTGAAACCCTGGCCAATCTTGGCTCTATTTCCAAAACTTTCGTCGCATACGGCATTTTAATGCTTGAAAAAGAAGGCAAGCTTTCACTTGATGATCCCTTGCTCCAATATTTTCCCGATTTTGAGTATCCTGAAGTAGTCAAAAACATCACTATCCGCCATCTGCTGACTCATTCATCCGGGCTTCCGGATATTCGGAATGTAGATCAAGACAGTGTTTTCTACCTCACCGCAAAAGATGCAGAAAATTTCGCTCCTTTAAAAAAAGCGCAATCGCTCCGCTTCGAACCGGGCAGCAAGTTTGAATACTCCAATCCTGCATTCAACGGGCTTGCCTTGATTATCGAGCAAGTGAGTGGCCAAAAATGGCAGCAATTCATCACCACCCGCATCTTCAAACCTGCTGGAATGCAGCACAGCGTTATTACGGATGGCGCTTTTCCAGAAAACGGGGTGTCGCATGGCTACCGTTTTTACCAGGGAAAATTTGAAGAATACGATTATGGGGAGTATCCCACTTTTTGTGCAGCAGGAAATGGTGGGGTTTGGTCATCGGTCAATGAGTTGAGAAAATACCTGAACGCGCTTCAACACTGCTTGTTTGCAGATTGTGCGCTCATCCAAAAATCCCAAACCGTTTGGAAGCCCGGCAACTGGAGCAATACAAACTCTCCTTTCCTGGGGTATTCCTGGTTCATTGAAACTAAACCCAATGAGCCTACCAATAAAAGCATTGGACATACGGGCAGCCAGGGCGGTTTCATGGCGCACCTGATCTGGTTTCCGGAGCGAGACTTGAGCATCATCTGGATCGCCAATGATGATGAGTTTTACAGCACGGATATTCTGAATGCTTTGGGGTTAATCAAAGGGGTACATCGTCCCTGAAAACCTAAAACGGAAAACCTAAAACGGAAACATATGTCATTTCTAGGATTGCGCACCTGCATTTACAAAGTAACAAATCTTGAACAGGGCAAGGCCTGGTACACCGAAGTACTGGGTTATGGGCCTTACTTTGACCAGCCTTTTTATGTTGGATTCAATGTTCAGGGCTATGAGTTGGGTCTAATACCTGAGGAAGGAGAGGCCACTATTTCTGGAGAAGGGGTACAAACGTACTGGGGCGTCGACGATGTCCATGCGATGTATTCGCGCTTACTCGAACTCGGCGCAATTGACTATGAGGCACCAAATGATGTGGGTGATGGCATCATTGTTGCCACCGTAAAAGACCCTTGGGGTAATTTGCTGTGCGTGATTTGCAATCCACATTTTAAATTGCCCTGATTGCCTGGCTAATTTGAACAAATAGCTCCAAGGCACTACAAAGGGCAGTAAGAATATCCAGGCAAAAAAATGGGGTAAACAATTTATGCTTACCCCATTTTTTTACTTGCTCATGCCGAAAGCATCCATCCATTGCAACATGCCCCCTTCCAGATTGCGAACGTTGTTGAAGCCCGCTTCTTTCAGTTGGTGTTGAACACTTGCACTCCGACGCCCTGAGCGGCAATAGACCACAACCTCGTCGTCTTTGTGACTAACCAAAGTAGGGATCACCATAGGGAAGTTTCCCATGGGAATGAGGTTTCCTCCTACATTAAATTCTTCGTGTTCGTATGGCTCACGCACGTCGATGAGTACAAAATCATCCTGTCGTGCTAGCTTCTCTTTCAACTCCTGTACGCTGATGTCCATGATTATTCTAGTTTTTGTGATTCTTTCCCGTTTGGCAAACAAACTTAACATGGCACAGAATTAATGGTGAAATATTGTTCCAAAAATTGCGCCGCAAATGTATTCATTTTTAAAGATTTAAAATAAAATCTTCGATTATTGGTTCTCAAATTCACTTTCTGGTACCGGATTCTCCGTTGGGCAGTCCGCAGGCCTTTTGCGGGTAAGGTACAATTTGAGTTCACCGCCCGATTTCATCGTCGAATCGGGATAAAAAACAGGCTCCTGTTTCCAGACGAAATATCCAACAGGTCGACTCGCGGGATTGTTGTCGTCGGTCTCTAAGATCAGCTTAACCCCACTATTACCCACTATGAATTCAGCCTGGTCAAAAGATTTGCAAAGTACATCCGGGATGGGTACGTCACCGGTATTGCGCACGGATACGACCAAGGTAATTTTTGAGGCTTTGGGCACTTTAACGCCGCGCTTCAATTCGGCATCAGAAATTGTACGGCCATTGTATTTCAAAAACATCACCGTATTTTCTTCCAATATCCGGTCAAACTGATACTCTATTTTGGCTACTTTCAAACCTTTGCGATTGAGTGCCTTGATGTATACAGACACCTCATCTCTGCCCACCAAATCAGGCAGATCTACCGGAGGGGCAGTTCCACTGGTAATTTCCACGTAGATATTGCGGCTGTTTTTTACGCGGGCAGGTGGCTTGGGGTCTTGATCCAGAATAATGCCCGGTGCTTTGTCGGGATCAAACTGAGTAGAATTGACCACAATGCGAAAACTGGCTGCCCGGGCTTTGGCTTTGGCCTCCTCGAGGCTCATGCCTCTAAAGTCGCGCAATTCGAGCGATTCCCCGTGATGGGTGTACAATTTCATACCCGTAGTGATGGCAAAAAAGGTCAAAAAGAGGAATGCCCCTATTGCCAACAGGTTTTTGATAAATAGTTGGGACACAAAAAATCCGATTGTATCGTTGAGAAATTCTTTAAATCGTGCTTCTACACCATAGCTTGGTATCTCTGGAAGCACCGATTTTCCAGTTTCTGGAATGACCACCGTTGGCGCAACCACCACCGGGGCATCCACGGGGTCAGTCGGTATACTCGCAATAGGTATGGTAACCTTTGGCGCCGTAACCACTTCGGCCAGTAATTTAGGCATCAATTCGGCATATAGCCTGCTTTCGGACAGCAATTGATCAAGTTGTGCATAAGGAGTAATGCCCATAAAGCCACTTTGCTGCATCACTCCACGGCCATAGTGCAAGGGAGGAAGCGTATTGGCCTCCAAAAGGATAATTTCAGGATTGGCATTTTCATAAATGCGCACAAAACCATCTATCGTGGCCAATCCCATAATGTCTAGTATCCGTATGGCTTTTTCAAAATCGGCTTTGACCTGGGAGGTGAGAAAAGTCTGCTCTTGCGGATTTCTGGAAAATTGGGCAGGGATGGCAGACAGTGGTTTACCAGGTAAAACTTCAGCCAGGTCAAAAATTTGATACTTCATGCTGCCTTCCATCGTAGGCGATGCCAAAACGGTGGCCGTTATTTCCATGAAATGTCGCGCTCCTTCAGGCCCAATTAAAGATTCCAGCAAAGCCTCTTCGGCAAAAGGGAATTCAGCTTTGGGTTTTAGCTTGAGTATTTTCCGATATTCTGCCCCATCTGCACCTACTGGTCGAAACATCATGCGCAGATAGGCATCCAAATCCGTGCGGTTGCGGATTACTTTTACGGCTATACCGCCGTTTTGGTCAATGGGTTTGGCAACAAAGGGGTAACTCAGTCGGCTTTCGATTTTTTGATACGCTTCTTCTGCACTCAAATCGTAAGCCCTTTTGCTCACCACCAATTGGTTAGGGCCCAAGAAACCATTGCGCCGCCAAACGTCCAGGGTCTGGACTTTGTTGACAGCAATGTGGGAAGTTTTGGGACCAGACCCATTGTAGGGAATTTTGTGGATGTCTAACTCGTGCTGGAGTTGCCCATCCTCGCCAGGTCGACCTTGCAAAGCAATAAATGCCTGATCCATCATTCTGGTCAAATCATCCAGGCTGCGCTTTTGAGCAATTGCATTTGCGTTTCCGCTGGCGTATTTGACCAAAATATCCGCGCTGCGATTGCGCAGTGTTTCCACCTCTTCCATGGCTGCTGGAGCTTTCTGCAATGCCTTCACGATGCTATCCACATCGGGCAAGAAAAGCATCGCTCCGGGAGTTTGGTAGTATTCCCACTGTTGGGCAGTGCCAGTCAGCAACACCGGAATAGGGTCATATTCTTCAGAACCAGAAAGCACCTCATAAACGTGGCGCGCGGTTTGGAGGGTCAAATTGCGCTCAATGCCATAACCGCCATAAAACAGGCCAACCTTGACTTTTTTCTCTTCCACAGGCCTCCAATTGCGCACCAAATTATCAAGGTAACTCAGAAGGCTGCGGTAGCTCGCATCTTCGGGATGTTCGTTTGCCCGGGCTTGCAGAGAAGACCGAACCATATAAGTCAACAATTGCGACGGGCTCAATCCGATTGCAGCTCCGGCATGCAAGATTTGTGTGGGCAAATAAGGCTCAGGGTTGGGCAAAACCTGATCGATGTACACCGTAGCCTGCTCATCAATGTATCCCCGAATGCCTGCATATGCTTGAAGCCCCAGCGAGGAAAACAATTGCTCACAAACCTTACGGATAGAAGCCGATTGCACCTGGGTAAACGGCTGCGGAGCCACATTCTGCTCGTCGTCAGGTTCTGGCAACAATGTTACCGGGCTGCCATCTTCTTTGGCCAATACCAGACAAGAAAATTTAGGCCAGGTCGGGTTTTCCAGTATGCTGATGTTGGGGGTACTTTGACCTCCTTCCAAAACCATGAAGGCATTTTCTTCCAAAATTTCGGAAGCCAATCGATTCATGCTTTTGAGCAACTCATCGGGATGAAAAATAGAATATTGTTGCCCATTGGCGGCCACCTTGATTGGGAAGCCCAGCCCGTCGTTGGCATTGATCAATAGGCGAATGTGGTCAACACGATCGTATTCGCTGTGCGACAACCAATCGCCTACCCGAATGATTTCGCGACCAAAAATGCCATCTACCGCCTCGCGAAAAGAATCTGCATTATCGTTTGCGCGAACTTCGATTTGATGCTCAATTGCACTCTGCGCGGTAGAACGGATATTTACAGGGAAACCAACCTGGTTGTGGACCCTGGTTAAGAATTCATTGGCGTCTCCTCCCAGCCAATCTTGTCTGCTCAGGGTCAGTTGACGGAGGGTGTTGAAGCCCTTTTCTTTCAACAGCGCAACCACCTGGGTTTGGTCGGTAAGTTTTCCGCACAAGGTGCTGTTGCTTCCGGTATAGGGAATCCGCAATTCTTCCAGGCGCATTTGCAATGCCCCAAATTCGCCAGGCATCACCACAAATGCAAAATTGATCAACTCTGGAAGTTCGGAGGCTTTGATGGCTTTCCCCATTTTTTGAAAATGGCGATTAAGTTCCTCCGGCGGGAGATTGCCCAGACTTTCAATGTAAACCCGAAATTGGTGGATTGAAGGGGGGCAAAGTTCTGGAGCTGGGCAAAAATCCCGGATATTGGGCTGATAAACGCTCTGCCAATTCAGGAGAATAATGTTCTCCAGGCTGTCCACAAAGATGGGAACAGGCTCAAAACAACTGCGGTTCAGGTAATTGTAAGCAGTTCGTCCTACATCGAAGGAGCGTTCCTTCACTCTGGATGTACCGCCAAAAAAAATGCCGACTCTTATTTTCATAGGTATGTTGCACAGATTTCGGCGATAAAATACGAATAAAAGTTGAAGAGTTTAAACGTTGAAGGGTTTATAGATTGATCGCCGGACAAAACCGGAGCATCCATCTATAAACCCCTCCGTTTTTCAATACTATTTCACCACTTCAAATTGTCTTCTTAAACTGCCTTTGTTTGAATGCAGGTGCAACAAGTAGGTTCCTGTTGGCCACTTTTGGGCATCAATTATTTGATTCTTAGTCCCTTGGGCAAGTGACCGTTGATACAGCAATTGTCCCTGGAAATTAAAGATTCGCAAAATCCCGTCTGCGGGAAGGCTTTGTTCAAGATCCATTTGAATCCAATCTCTGGTAGGGTTGGGAAACAATTTCACTGCAAAAGGCAAAGGCACTTCGCCCAAACCCGTAGACTGGTCTATTTCAATATTGAATCGAGTAATGGGCAAAAACCCACCTTTGCCATCCTGCACAACGAAGGAGAAAAAATCTGTAGCAGCGGTACCGCCATTGTGGGTGTATTTCAGGCGCAACGCATCGATATCTGCCTGGGTAAATTGATCCCCAATTTCCAGGATTTTATCGGTCAGGCGTAAATTGCCGTTTAAAGACACACGGGTAAGCGTATAGAGCAACTGAGCCGGGGTAGCGTCCACATCCTGTGCTTTTAGATCACTATTGGCAATGCCCTTGTTGCCATTGCGGGTTACCTTGATGCTGCGATTGGTAAGCAGCGTAGGATTGCTGGCATTTAGTACGGAGCAGAATTCAATAATCCATGAATTGAGTGCACCAACGGTACCTGCTTCTGATCTGATGACCTGTACCCGCAAGATCCAGGTGCCCTGAATGCTTTCTCCCTGCAAAATCTTAAGCGCCTCTTTCGGTTTGAATACAATCCCGTCATCAGGTGGGCAGGTACCCGTACCCGCAATGATGACCCCAGGTGCCTCATCGTCAAAACCCACTTTCATGATGCCTGTGCGCCCGGTACAAGCCTGATCATACAATACCACTACAGTACCTTTGGGACTCACCAAACTTACCTTGATCAAATTGACCGTTTGGTAATCGATGTCGATATTGGGAATATTGATGTCTACAATGTTGCCACTATCCGTGATGTTGATGCGCGATTCAATAGTTGGGTTATTGCGGGATGGAATATTCACTGCTGCCGTGGAAGACTGTCGTTTGCATTCGGTTACACTGGTGTGAAACACAAAGGGTTCGGTGTATTCTCCCGGGCCACATTCATTCTCAGGACGTACCCGCCAAAAATGCAGGGTATTGTCTTTCAGTATTTTATTTGGATTAAACGTATCCACGGCTACTCCTGTAGCCGAAGCAAGATTGGTGGTTCCAAACTTTGGACTTTCTGATAATTCTACTGAATAAGTCCTGGCTGCATCGCTTTTTTTCCATCGTAAGATCGTGGACAATTGGATACCAGTTTGACCATTGGTGGGGTTTTTCAGTGCCAAAGCTGTAAAATCGTTGGAAATGGTAATCAGAGACAAGGTTCTCAAAACCGTATCTGCCCCTTGGGCAATCGCCCGCAATTTAAACGCTATGGTGTCCCTGAGTACATTTTGAAGATTCAAGCGAAGCGTACTGGTTTCATTGCCTTTCAGGTTGTTGGCGCTGAAAGTGGCAGTTACTCCAGCAGGCAAAGTGCCAGGTACGATGTCCAGTTTAACTGGATTGTTGAATCCACCCAATGTTAAATTGCTGATTTTGTATTCAATTGCCGCAGGCTGACAATTGAGAGGCAAACTATATGGGCTAACGGCCAAAGCAAATGTAGATGTAGGATTGGTCATTATTTTGAAGCTCTGATTTGACATGTCAAAAAAGACATTGTCAACTGCTTCAATCTTGATGCGGGCTTCATTGGAAGACATATTGGGCAAAGTAACCTGCTCAGATCCATCATTCACGGCATTTTCAGCCAGTAAAAAGGGAAAAGAAAAGCCCCCATCTACGGAAAGCCGAATGTTGACAAAACGACAATTGACTGGAGCAAGGTGGGTATTGGCAACATCCCAGGTGATGGGTACATCATCGCCAGCTTTCCATACCTCTTGTCCGGTGTTGGGGCTTTTCACCAAAAATGGACCTGCTTTGTCGGTAACTTGCATCTTCAGGGTTTCCCATGCTACTGCTCCGCCTGCAGGGTTGTTGTCGCGTACGGTACAACGAAACGTCAGTTGGCGGGCGTAAGTAGGCAGTACTTCTGTATTGCGGCTCATGTTGTTGATAACATCTGAAAGTTGGGGCAGGGTACGGCTACCAGATGCCACTGGTGGGAAAGATCGAAAAATGGGGCTATTGCCTTTGGGCTGACCTAGTGTAGTATCCGCTCCCAGATCAAACTGCTCCCAGCAATACGTAATGGCGTCGCCATCAGGGTCTTTACCTATGGCGTTCAGTTGCATAGGTGTTTTCATCGGAACCACAATATTGGAACGGTAATTCAGCTTGACACTTGGTGCATTGTTAGGAGTTGGTACTTGGGTAGCACAACCGTTGCCTTCTCTTTCCCGACTAAAAGAAATGAATTCCTCCAATGAACGGGTTGCGTAATAATCATCTGACTTGTCGGTGACATCGTTGCTGGAGCAAGACCCCGCATAGGAAAGTATCGTACTTCCGCTACCAGGTTCATAAGCACTTTCAGCGGTTCGTTGATCCTGAAAATCTGGGCAATTGTTCCAACTGTGCTTGCAAGAGAACTGGTGCCCAATCTCATGCGCCATTACAGAAACTGCAATGTAGTTGATGTCAGTTCGATAAAAACAGGTTACACCTCGCCCCTTGGTATCCAGACAAACAGTAGCTGGTGCGGCAATGCCCCCAATGTTGTTGGTACAACCCCTGGTAAAAACATGACCAATATCGTAGCCTTTCAGACCAATACGGGCATTAAGGACGCCTGGATTTACACCCAGCAAGGTTGGGGCGCTCGCTGGTTCACTATAAGGATCAGTGGCAGCGTCTAAAAAAATCAAAGTATCGTTTTTATCAATAAGCATCAACTTTACAGCTGTTTCCCGAATAAAGATCTGATTTACCCGATTCAAGGCCGTATTCATGGATGCCAAAACTTTCACTACCGTTCCGCCATTGGCCTGGGCATATTCGCCAGTACAAGCCAATGCCAATCGATAAGTTCGCAAAGGCTGAGTTGCCGCACCCCGCAGTTGCAAGGCAGGAGTGAGGTTTTTTGACTCCCGGCTAGGTGGTTCCATTGCCAACTCGGTTGTATTGATCCCGCAGCTTAAAGAAGCCACTTCTGTTTGACGCAGATCCAGGTCTTTGGTGAAATAGGAAAAATAATGGCCTGTTGCCACGTTGGAATAAGGATCGATGTAAACCGTACCTTCAAACGTATGGATCGCAGCATGCAGTACTCCCGCACCCAGGTCAAACCGAACGCTCAGGGCCTGATTGTCCAAGCTTTTGCCACAATAGCTTTTTATCCCAGGATATTTGGCAGCCAATCCAGGCATCATCACTGGAGATTCTTCTACAGAAAACTTGGCATATTTGCCATCGGGCAAAGGGAGCGCAATCAAAACGGATGCTCCTTTAACACCTTCCAGTGGCGCATTGCGCAATAGTTGCTGCAAGGCAGCCAAATCCAGGCTGAGGGTACGGTATTTGTTGGTAGCCAAGCCTACTTGAGCCGTTGAAGGCAATTGGATAGAGGCCGCATCTATATCACGCCAGTATTGCGGAACAGATTGAGCCATCAACAAACCACACCACAAAAACAGGCTCAATAGAAGGGAAAAATATTTCATACTCAATTCGGTTTAAGTAACGCAGAAAAATTAACTTCCCGATTTTGGGTTTTGAATAGGAAGTCGAACGGTTCATTTTAAGTGAGCTTCCTATTCAAAAGACTCTCAAAAAATCGGGAAGTAATTTTTTACGTCAAACTAAGACGTATTTCACGATTTAGCGTAAAAATACATGCTTACCCGAATTGTAGCATGATGGGATGCGATTTTCGTCGTGAAAAGTACCGTTATTCTTCTTCGCTGCCCATTTGATTTTCGGCGCGCAGGCGGCCAAACAGTTGATCGATGCGGAACATTTCGTCCAGGGTATCGTCCAGATAGAAATCGATGTCGGGTATGCGGCGCACCAATTTGCGCAAGCGGTATCCCAAGGCCTGTTTGAGGCGATTTTTTTCTTCTTCCATTTCCAACAATACCTCTTGCTTGTTTTCGGTATTGTATACGCTGAGGTAAATTTTGGCCTGCCCGAGATCGGGCGTAACTTTTACATTGGTCACTGTCACCAAGGGTTTTGCCCCGTAGATATTGGTTCCTTCGTCTTGTAGCACTACACTAAAATTCCGCTTCACCAATTCTGATATCTGTTTTTGCTTTATGGTATCCATTTCGCTGTACTTTTTTTAGGAGTTTATGTTTTATTTCAAGAAACAAAACAAAATTTAGCACAAAAATCAACAAAAAAGAATGCAAATTTCGCAATTCGTGTTTAATTTGCAAATTACTTTTATAATCAGCAACACATATGCTGGATATTCTTGATAGTCCAATCGAATACCTCAAGGGCGTTGGCCCCAAAAAAGGTGAATTATTGCGCAAAGAGCTGGGTATTGCTACTTTCGCAGATTTGCTATTTGCGTACCCGAGCCGCTACATCGACAAAACCCAATTTCACCGCATTGCAGACCTTACCGAAGAAAGTGGCGCCGTTCAGCTCAAAGGCATCCTGCGTCGCTTTAGTACAGAAGGGGAAGGGCGCAAGACCCGTTTAAGTGGTCAATTTCGCGATGAAAGTGGAGCCATCTCCCTGGTGTGGTTTACAGGTGTATCCTGGTTGCAAAAACAATTGGTCATCGGTCAAGAATACGTCATTTATGGCAGAGTCAATGCATTTAAAGACGGGTTTTCGATTGCCCACCCCGAAATGGAGGTGGTTTCTGCCGAAAACACCCAAACAGCCAGTTCTTTTGCGCCTGTATATCCCAGCACCGAAAAACTGAATGTACAAGGGCTGGACGCCAAAAGTCGCCGCCGTTTGGTCAAAATTTTATTGGAAAAGATTGAACCCGCACATTTGCCAGAGACATTACCTTCATATGTTGTCCAAAAGTTCCATTTCCCCAGTAAATATGAATCCATTCTATTGATTCATTTTCCACGCAGCGAAGAAGAACTCAAAGCCACCACCAATCGACTGAAGTTTGAAGAGCTTTTTTACATGCAATTGCGCTTGCTGCAAATCAAACGCCGCCGTAAAGACGAAATCAAAGGCTATGTTTTTGAAAAAATCGGGGAGTTTTTTAACAATTTTTACCAAAACAAGTTGCCATTTGAGCTTACCAATGCTCAAAAGCGGGTACTCAAAGAAATTCGCCGCGATTTGGCCGAAGGCGTACAAATGAACCGGCTGGTACAGGGTGATGTGGGCAGTGGCAAAACGATGGTAGCCCTGTTGTCTATGCTGATGGCTCTCGACAATGGTTTTCAAACCTGTATGATGGCGCCTACGGAGATCTTGGCACAGCAGCATTTTATCTCCATCAGCAATTATTTGCAGGATTCGCCAGTAGAGGTCGCTTTTTTGTCGGGCAGCATCAAAGGCAAGGCCCGCAACAAAATCCTGGAGCGCCTGGCGGCTGGAGAAATCCACATCCTGATTGGTACCCACGCCCTGATCGAAGATTGGGTAGTATTCAAAAACCTGGGACTGGCCATTACCGATGAGCAGCACCGCTTTGGGGTTGCCCAGCGCGCCGCATTGTGGAAAAAGAACAAACCTCTACCGCCCCACGTGCTGGTGATGACGGCCACGCCGATCCCCCGCACCCTGGCCATGACCCTTTACGGGGATCTGGACATTTCTGTAATCGATGAATTGCCGCCTGGCCGCAAAGACATCGTGACCTTACACCGCACCGAAAACCACCGCTTGCGGGTATTCGGATTCATCCGGGAACAAATCGAACTGGGCCGACAAGTGTACATCGTATACCCGATGATCGAAGAATCGGAAAAACTGGATTTGCAAAACCTGATGGCGGGTTACGAAGCCATTTCAAGAGAATTTCCTCCACCAGAATTTCAAATCAGTATCCTGCACGGCAAAATGAAAGCGGCTGAAAAGGATTTTGAAATGCAGCGGTTCGTAAAGGGCGAAACCCAAATCATGGTGGCAACTACCGTAATTGAAGTGGGTGTCAATGTCCCCAATTCGAGTGTAATGTTGATTGAAAATACCGAACGTTTTGGCCTTTCCCAATTGCACCAATTGCGGGGCCGGGTGGGCCGAGGGGCTGAACAGTCTTATTGCTTGCTGATGTCGAGCTTCAAATTGAGCAAAGACAGCAAAGAACGCATCCAAACCATGGTGCGCACCAACAACGGTTTTGAAATTGCCGAAGCAGACTTAAAATTGCGCGGCCCTGGAGATATAGAGGGCACCCAACAAAGTGGCATTGTAAACCTCCGCCTGGCTGATTTGTCCAAGGATGGCAAAATATTGCAGGCCGCTCGCGAGGTAGCCGCCCGGATTCTGGACGATGATCCTTACCTCAAGCGCCCCGAACATGAGGTCTTGGCTTTGCAATTGGCCAAGGAAGGAAAGGCCAGAAAAGCTTGGAGTCGGATCAGTTGAATCAATTGACTGGGGTTTAGTAACGCAGAAAAATCAACTTCCCGATTTTGGGTTATTGACCAGGCCAATGCTATTCATCGGGATTCTCAATTATTTTGTATTTTCCCGCCTACAAACCTTGTTCAGATGCAAACTGCAAACCGCCTATTGTCCCTCGATGTCATGCGTGGACTTACCATTGCTGGCATGATTTTGGTCAACAACCCCGGAGATTGGGGCAACCTTTACGCCCCACTCGAACACGCCGAGTGGCATGGCTGTACGCCTACCGACTGGGTGTTTCCTTTTTTCCTGTTTATGGTTGGGGTGGCCATTCCATTGGCATTGGGCAAACGCAAAGAACGAGGCGATGATCAAGGGCAGATTTCGCGCAAAATAGTGAGCAGGTCATTGATCATCATTGGCTTGGGTTTGTTTCTTGCGGCACATCCGATGTTTTATTTCAGGGATAAAACCAGTCCCTGGTTTCTGGTGCATTTGGTCATAATGTCCATCGCTATGCTGGCGATATTCACCCGCGAAGTGTTGAATCAAAGTCAATTCCAGACTGTAGTTTGGCAGCAGCGGCGCAAATGGGTGTCTTATCTGGCCTGGGCGATGATTGCAGGGATGGTGGTACTAGGCTTTTTCTACTACGATTTCAGCCACATGCGTTTCCCTGGCGTATTGCAGCGCATTGGCCTGGTGTATTTGGCCTGTGGTTTCTTGTTTCTCAAAACCACGCCAAAGGTGCAGTTGATTACGGGCATAGGGCTGCTGTTGTTGTACTGGGCGTTGATGACTTTGGTGCCCGTACCCGATGGATATGCACCCAACCTGGACATGGAAACCAACCTTGCGGCCTGGTTTGATCGCACTATTTTGACCACCAATCATCTTTGGGCTGCCGCCAAAACCTGGGATCCTGAAGGCTTGTTGAGTACGCTCCCGGCCATTGCAACAGGCATTGCGGGCATGCTTACTGGAGAATGGCTGCGCAGCAACAGAACCGATTATGAAAAAGTAAGCGGAATATTGGCGGTTGGGGCGCTGTTGTTTGCGTTGGGGTTGATTTGGAATGAAGTTTTCCCGCTCAACAAAAAAATCTGGACCAGTTCATATGTCGTGTACATGGCCGGAATCTCCCTGCTGTTTTTGGGTACCATCTATTGGTTGGTAGACATTAAAGGCTGGAAAGGCTGGATCAAACCCTTTCAGGTATATGGCGTCAACGCCCTGTTTGCCTTTTTGCTCTCTGGAATTGTTGGCCGCTTGCTGGGGGTCATCAAGGTAGCCGGGGCAGATGGTGAGCCAATTGGAATTGGATCGTGGATGTATCAGCACAGTTTTGTGGGCATCCTCTCTCCCATCAATGCGTCATTGGCCTGGGCCATTTGTATGGTGGTCTTTATTTGGGGTGCTTGCTGGATTTTGTACCGCAACCGCATTTACATCAAAGTTTAAATCAATCTTATCCCTGTTTAGGAACTTCTTTTTTTGACCATCAATCCCAGCCAAACTGAGCGAGAAATGCGGAAAAGATAAACATAGAACAAGGCAGAAATGAGAATCAGGATCAGAAATGAAAAATTGATGCTCAGTTTGAAAACCCAATGCAAAAGCATGATAAATCCAATCGAGAAAAACCCTGAAACGATGTAGGAAATGAACATAGCACCATAATAGAAACCCGGTTCAGGGAAAAACGATTGTCCGCAGATGGGGCAATGTTCCGGCATTTCCAATGGCCTTTTGAAGGAAAAAGTGGGGGTGTAAAACATATCCCCTTCTCCGCAATTGGGACACTTCATCCCCAGAATTTTGCTCAATCGTGAGCTGTTGTTAGCCGTACTCATAAAACTTTAGACACTAGATGTATGTGGATCAGATGTTGCACTGGCAATTGTCGAGGCATTCCAAAATCAAAGAGACATCTCGTTCTTTGAGGGAATACAGCATGCTTCTGCCTTCACGTTTTACCGAGATCAGTCCACGGAGGCGCATGTTTTGTAGGTGGTGAGAAGTTAGGGATTGCTCGCTGCCCAACATGTCGCAAATTTCGGTTACCGAGAGTTTGGGGTGTTGTTCCAGCAAGTGAATGATGCCCAAGCGCATCGGGTGGGCAACCGTTTTGAGGATTGCTGCAATGCGTTCCAGTTTTTCCGCTTCCTTGTTTTCTGCGTTGGAACCATCTTTGTTGTACAAGATACCACTTTGTGTTTCCATAAAGGATTTGCGCTTTAGGGGTCAATCGGCCCTTGGTGAACTTTTCTTTAACTGTAATGATAAGGAATATTCAGGATATACGTTTGAATCGGCCATTAAGTTTTATGGAAGTACGATTTGGAAGGAAAAAAGTAGGAAAGGCCCTAAAACAAAAAAACTACAGAAAGCAACAGGGCTTCTGTAGTTTTTGCCTAATAAAGCGGTGCCCAGAACAGGACTCGAACCTGCACACCTTGCGGAACTACCACCTCAAAGTAGCGTGTCTACCAATTTCACCATCTGGGCAAGGTATAAATGACCACTTTGGTCAACTATTTTGAATAAAGAGCTGCAAAACTATAGTCCTTCTGGAACATATGCAAGAGCCCTTGTTAATTTTTTGAAACAATTTACCCTTCTTGCGAGCGTTCCAGCGCCGTTGAACGCAAGCGTTGTAAAAACGGAGAGGCAAAAATGAATTGCTGTAAGGTCTGATTGGTACTTTCCAGTACCTCGCTGTTGTCGCCGCGCCATGCCAATAGGCCATCGTGGATCAGGACAATGTTGTCGCCAATTTCCATCACCGAGTTCATATCATGGGTATTGATCACGGTGGTGATGTTTTTGTCGATGGTGATGCTGCGGATCAGTTCATCGATTACTATTGATGTTTTGGGGTCAAGCCCAGAGTTGGGTTCATCACAGAAGAGGTATTCTGGATCGAGCACGATGGCCCGGGCAATACCCACCCGCTTTTGCATCCCTCCACTTATTTCTGAAGGGTATTTTTTGTGTACTTTACCAAGGTTCACGCGCTCCAGGCAACTGTCAACTTGCAGGGCTTTTTCTTTCCAGGTCATGCTGGTAAACATGTCCAAAGGAAAGCGAATGTTTTCCTCCACCGTCATGGAATCAAAAAGCGCCGACCCCTGGAAAAGCATGCCCACTTTCATGCGAATGGCGCGCATCTCCTTTTTGTTCAACTGGCTAAAATTCACGTCTCCGTAAAAGATATCGCCGCTGGTGGGCGCAACCAGGCCTACCAGGATTTTAAGTAAAACCGTTTTGCCAGCACCACTTCGACCAATGATTAAGTTGGTTTTTCCGGGAAAAAACTCGGTTGTGATTCCCTTGAGAACCTCTTGATCGTTGAAGGATTTATGGATATCGATGATGCGAATCATACAGGATTAGGTTAAAATAGATGCAATCAAGTAGTCGGACAAAAGAATCAGGATGTCACTGAAAACCACCGCATTGGTACTTGCTTTACCCAGCTCGATGCTGCCACCCTTGACATAATACCCTTGGTAACAGGAAACAGAAGTCAGGATAAAAGCAAAAACGATGGCTTTGACAAACATCATGGTAACGTTGCCATCTTTGAAGAAGGAGCGCACCCCCATGATGTAATCGTTGTTGGACATACTGCCAGTGAACACCATCGCCATGTAGCCTCCAACCACGCTGACAAAGGCTGCAATGGCCACCAACATCGGAATCACCACCAACGCAGCAATGATTTTGGGCAACACCAAATAACCAGCCGTATTGACTCCCATGATTTCCATGGCATCAATGTGCTCTTTTTGGCGCATGCCACCAATTTCAGATGACATATTGGAACCAACCTTGCCCGCTAAAACCAGGCAGGTAATGGTGGGTGCCAACTCAATAATCGTACTGTCGCGCACAATGTAACCAATGTAATACAGCGGAACCAGGGTGCCATCCAACTGATAAGAAAATTGAACAGCGGTAACCGCACCAATAAACAGTGCAATCAGGATTACAATGACCAGAGATCCAACGCCGATGTCGTTCATCTGGCGAGTGGTCTCTCGGTAGTACATGTAAGTCCGCTCGGGACGAGCCAGCGCCGTACCCATCATCATAAGATAGCGGCCAAAATGGTATAACTGTCTGGAAATCATCACTTCAGATAACAGGATTCAAAACAAAGGCACAAAATACAGGTTTTGAACCGATTTGTAGGGAATAATTTGAGGATTTGATAGATTTGTGCAGTCCGTTTTTCAACCGAAGACACAATACCACCTAACGACATGGAGAACAATATTGAAATCAAAGCAGTTCAATCCAACGAACTGCCTATTTTGATCCAAATGGCGCGCGATACTTTTATCCACAATTACGCGCACCTCAATGATCCCGTTTACTTTCAACAATACCTCGACCGGTCATTTGAACTGCCACAGTTTCAAGCTGAATGGGCAGATCCGCAAAACTTGTTCTATTGGGCAATGGTGGACGGCTTACATGCGGGTTATTGCAAACTCAGCATCGAAGCCGCAGTCGAAGGCTTGGAAGAAGCAGGCACACAGTTGCTGGAAATAAAAAGAATCTACGTGCTGGATGCCCACCAAAAACTGGGTCTGGGCAAGCGCATGCTCGAAAAAGCGATTGAAATTGCCCATAAGAAAGGCTACTCCTGGATTTGGTTGGGGGTATGGAAAGACAACCCCAAGGCAATCGCCTGGTACCAATCTCAGGGTTTTGAGGCTTTTGGTGAACATATTTTTTGGATGGGGGAGGACCCGCAAACGGATTGGTTGATGCGGAAAAAGGTCTAAGCGACTGAGCAGAACTCAATCGCCTAAACCAATCAATTTGACCCAAAATGAACAAAAACACTCGCTCTTAATTTGTTGTTGTAAAACTCACCTCTAGGATCGTAAAAGGTCTCCCAGCCTTGGGTCGTGGTATAATGTAAGCCCATTCCCCAACGCATTCCGGCAATTTTGGTGGGGAAAAAGCCACGCAATCCAAATTCAAGGGTGCTGCCAAAACCAGCATCGCGGCCGTCCATCAATTCGTTTTCCCATTCGCTTACTCGCCGCCCGTCCGGGGTTTCGCGGTCTTCACCAAAGAGGTAAAACCCACCGCCAACGGTACCAAACATAATGGGAATGTCAAAGCTGACATTTTTGATGTTGAAGGAAGGTGCCAATAGTAAGCCAAAAGCACCATGATCAGCACGCAGCGTGAGTTGGTTTTTTCCCTTGTAAACCATATCGTTGAAAGCAGGAGTGGTAAAAGTTGCCCCATTGATCGGGCCACTGCGGCCATAACTCAGGATACCTACTTTGAGGTGATTTTTAAACAGTTGGACGCCAAAAGAAGCACCAACCGTTTTGCCTACATGCCCGTCCAGAAACATGGCACCTACTTCGGGGGTAATGAACCAACCAATTTTGGGTTGGGGATTGTCTTGGGCTTTGGCTAAAAATTGGGTTAAGATCAACAGCGTGATCAGCAAAATATTTTTCATGGTCATTGAATTTAAAGGTTGAGTAATTGGGTAGATTAATAAGAAGGTTCCATCAACAGCGGGTTGCCCTTGCTGGAGCTGCCAAACTTAAGCCGCAGACCCATCTGGGCCGACCAGACAAACTTTTGTGAGTCGCCACTGGCACCTACTGCTGGACCGATCAGTGTTTTGGCAAATAGTACCGATCGTTTCGATACCTCGTAGGCTAGGTTGGCGTGAATCGTGGTGCTGTTGTTTTCAAAAATGGCGGATGGGCGCACCTGAAAAAACGTGGGAAAACTAACTCCACTTTGGAAATGTAGCCGCTCACTTGCTTTTACATTGACAATTAGACCTGGATCCAGCATGATTGCGGTACTGCTGAGGATTTCATCGCGCACATCGTTGTTGTCGGGATCGATGATACCCTGAAAGCGCACTCCGGGGCGAAAAAAGAAATGCAAGTCAATCTTTTCATTTTGGTGAAGTTGCCAGGTAATGGGTAGGCTGAAAGTGCTGGCATAACCTTCGCGGATGGGTTTGGCGTCGATAAAGCGATACTGCGGGGCCGCCAGTTGTAGCTCTGCACCTATACGAAGCCGAGGATTCATTTGTAAGCGGTAGGCCAGGTTGGTAAACACCTGGTCCTGAATCGAAGTGCCGACTGACAAGTCGAGCAAGCCCTGAGCGAAGAGCGTGTTGAACCCCAACAGCAGCGTAAGTAGGGCCAAAAGCCCCGCATTTTTTCTTTGTTTCATCTTGATCAAATTGTGGTGTTGAATGATGAAACAAAGATGCAGGTGGAGCCCCCTTTAAGTCATTGATCTGTGTTTAGAAAGTAAATTAAGTCATTGATGTAGATCAATAGACTTTAATGACAGAATTTATCCGGCAATTTCTTTGCGGATTCTACTGAGTGCTTCAGGCGTGATGCCCAGATAGGAAGCAATCATGTACTGTGGTACCCTTTGAAAAACGTGAGGCTTTTCTTTTAACAATTTAAGGTACCGGGCTTTGCCATCCATGCTGGTCAATTCGTTGTTGCGTTCTACCACAGTGGCCAAAGCGTATTCTGCAAATCGGCGACCAAGTGTAGCCAGCTGGACAGAACGGGAAAACAAAACTTCGGCATCGTTGCGATGCATGATGAATGCTTTGGTCGCTTCGATGGCATCGATGTTGAAGAGGGAAGGTTTTTTTAAATAATAACTGCCACTTTCGTTAAACATGCTGTTTTCCAGGAAAATATTGCGGATGGATTCTTTGTTGCCATTGAAGTTGTAGATGCGGAGTGCACCTGCGATTACAAAAATACTATGGTGGTGTACTTCACCTTCCCGCAAGATGAGTTCTCCTTTTTTGTATTCTACGTATTTGAACAAAGGCAGACCAAATGCCCAATCGGCATCACTGAGTGGAGCAATCCGGTTGAAGGTCTGTTTGAGTGCATCATACATGCAGGATGATTTTCTGATTGTGCATTTGCTCCAATGGGCGACAAAAAAATAAGTGTTCATTTTGTCACAGAACCACATAGATAAACGATTCATTTTAAACGCCCTATCTAATCCTCTGGTTCAGTGAAAATGAACACTTATTTTTGCCCCACTGCTAATGTAACTTTATTTCGTTTTCTGTTCCTACCGCATTGGTGGACGCTTGCGCTTGCCGCCAGCACCGCCTCGAGACATCATTTGCCCACGCATGGCTCCCATGCGATTGGCCGCATTGAGTTGGCCTTTATTTTGTTTCAGGGCTTTGTCAAATTCCTCGATTTGGTTTTTGATCATGCTTTCGGTCACTTTCAGTTGCTTCAGGTTGCGCAGGTGTGCTTCGGCCTCTTTGATTTTGCCTTTATTCGCTTTGATGCTGGCCAATTGTAGTTCTATCATGGCCTTTTCGTTGTCGGTTGGCAGCTTCAAAGCTTGGGCTTTGTTGAGGTAAATTTCTCCTTCATCCGTTCTTTTATCAGACATTGCCATTGTACCCTTCAACATAAAGTAATATGCCCGGTTGGTCACGTAAAGCCATTCAGGTTTCAGGGTCAGGTTGAGGCGTTTGGTTGCCGCCGCCATATCTCCAGTCTGCATGATCTCCGCAGCGGACTGTACGGTACCCAATAAAACATACCCTACAGTGAGTGCTACTCCAAACAGGATGAAGGGAAAACCGTACCAAAATCCAAAAGCCGCAGAAAGTGCAATGCCCCCCAAAGTCAGAATCCCCATCAACGCAAAACGCAAATGAATATTGATTGTAAACATGTTTGCTGTTATTTTAAACCCAAAGGTAGCCAGTACCCACCATACTTCAAAAAGGTACTTGTTATTTATCTATTCAGTTCCTTCAATCAAGAGGGCTAAGCCCAACACAACTTATGTGTTAAAAACCTGTCTATCAAATTTTTAAAACAATAAACTCTTGACAATGCCAAAATCTAGGTGGGTAACTGTAGTCAAAATCTGGTAGTACTTCATCCTGCGCTGGTGCTTATTTTTGCATCATTACGTCTGTACAGGGTATTGCATTAGGATGATCGGGTTTAGAAACGCCACCATGAAAACCCTCATAATCATGGAGCAAATTTACCCTTTACACCAACACCGCTTCTTCGGCGCTGATCTTAAAAAATACAGCGTCCAGGCGGCCTTCTTCATCGTAATAACCGATGACACTCATTTGGGCCGATAAAAGGAAGCATGACCGGGCAAATTTGTCCGGTCTTTTTTTATTTTTTTTGCATCTTTGCCTTAGAAACATACCACCCATGTCTATCAAATCCTTATCCCTGTTTTTTTCCATTTTTGTATTGGTTTGGGGCAACACCTTGCACAGCCAAAAAAGTGACACCGCCAAAACCATTTTTGAATTCATGGCTTTTGGCGATGTACTCGAAATGGAACTCAGTACTGATCTTAGCTTGCTAAAAGATCAAAAAAAAACCAATGAGTACCAGCCTGCTACCATTTCCTTTGCTGATGCAGGTGGAGCAATTCAAAAATGGGAAATCAAACTGCGCTCCAGGGGTAAATTTCGCCGACGGATTTGTGTACTTCCACCACTCAAGTTAAATTTCAACAAAGGCGATCTCCAAAAAGCAGGTCTGGCCAAAGATGACGAATTAAAGCTAGTTACCCATTGCATCGAGGGGTTTGATGGCAAAGAGTTTCTCTTGAAAGAGTACCTTGCTTACAAACTGTACCAGTTGATCAGCCCATATGCGCTGAAAGTACACCTGGTAGAAGTCAAATACCGCGATACCCAAACCAAGGCTAAATCCAGCGGCTGGGGTATTTTAATGGAAGATGAAGGCAGTATGGCCAAGCGGCACGGAGGCAAACTTTGTGATGATTGCTATTCTACGCCCAAAGACAGCCTGGATATGGAGCAGGTCAATGCCTCCTGCTTGTTTGAGTACATGATCGGGAATACCGACTGGTCGATCCCTATGGTGCGCAACGTAAAAATGATCAAGTTCAAAGATGGCCGCAAAGCGGCAATCGTTCCTTACGATTTCGATTTTTCTGGCCTCGTAAATGCGAGCTATGCATTGGCAAATCAAGACTATAAATTGAAAAGCTTGCGCGAAAGGGTTTTTCTGAGTATGACTCAAAGTGACGACGAAATAGCCCGCACCAAAGCCCTTTTTGAATCCAAACGCAAGGAAATGACCGCCCTTGTCAAAGGGTTTAAGCACCTCAGTTCTGCCGGACGGATAGATGCACTTAATTACCTGGATGAGTTTTTTGAATCGTTGAAAAAGCCCTTGAAGCGTCCTTAATTCAACTTTGACTTATCGTTGACCAAAACCCAATTGGATTCCACTTCGATGTAGGTGGCATTGGGAAATACCTTTCTGAATACTTGTGAATAAAATTGATCCGCTTTGCGTCGATCCGCACTGCGTAGCGAGAGTACATTGTACAACAACAATCCTCCGAGCTCCAGACGATCCTGCAATTGTTCCAAAAATTCGATTTGTTGGAAGGGCCCGGGGATTTGATCATCCAGAAAAACATCCATACAAATCAGGTCAAAATGCTGGTAAGTACTGGCCACAAAGATCTCGGCATCGGTGCAAATCAGGTCGATGGGGGATTTTAGGTCTGCCAAGGTATAGCGGTAGGCTAAATCAATGATCACTTCATCAATTTCCACTGCGGTGATGTGAAAATTGAGTTTCATTTTTTTTTCCAATAAAAAGGGAATGCTGCCCAAACCCAACCCGAGCACCAATGCTTCATTGTTGGGCAATTCGGAAAGCTTACATTGCTCGAAGGCACGGGCAAAATTGATGTAATAATCCTCAAAAGAATAGACCGCATGAGCGGTACTCAATTGGAAACGCCCCATGCGCATGCTTACGTAAAGATGTGGATTGTACTCACTCGATGCACTTTCGAGGTGGATTTCAACTAGGTAACTCAGGAAACGTTTCCAGGCAGGAATGTGCATACTGCTTATTTACTTTTCCCAGTTTCGGTACCTGGAAGTGTCTTCAAAAGCCCGCAACAAAATCAAACGCTCAGAAATATCAAAAGCTTTACCCCGGCGCCCCATCATCGCTTCGGCGGTTTCAAAGGCTTTATCCAACTGGAAGGTAGTGAATCCGGCAGCACCACCCCATGCAAAAGATGGGATGAAAGCCCTGGGAAATCCAGCACCAAAAACGTTGGCGCCCACCCCAATTACCGTTCCAGTGTTGAGCATGGTATTGATGCCAACCTTGACGTGATCACCCATGATGACGCCACAAAATTGAACTCCCGATGGCAAAAACTGCCCTGCCGGGTAATTCCATATTTTTACTTGTTCGTAAGTATTTTTTAGGTTGGAGGTATTGGTATCCGCTCCGATGTTGCACCATTCACCAATCACGGAATTTCCCAAAAAGCCCTCGTGGGCTTTATTGGAATAACCTTGCATTACGGCATTGCTCACCTCGCCACCGATGCGGCACCACGGGCCAAAAGAATTGCTGCCATAGAGTCGGGCGCCCATTTTTACCTGAGCCGATTCACCAAGCGCCAATCCACCCCGGATTAGGCTGCCTTCCATGATTTCGGCATTTTTTCCAACGTAGATGGGGCCGTCCACTACATTCAGGCTGGCGCCTTCTACTTTGGCCCCTTCCTCCAAAAAAATACGTCCGGAATCCCCAATGACCCGGTTACTGTCTGACAGAGGCTGAGATTCGCGGCCTTGGGTCAGCAATTGAAAATCTTCTTCCAAAGCAGGAGCGTTGAGCATAAAAATATCCCAGGGATTGTCAATCTTCAAAAAAGGGGTGTCTTCGATATCGTAAACATGGAGTTGCTCGATGTCTTCGTCGTGGATGAGGTTTTCCAACTGCTCCCGATCCAGTTTGGCCACAATGAGCTCTTCTCCTTTCAGGTAAGCTTCATTGAATTCCATTTGTCGAATCAGTCTGATCAAGCGGTCGGAGGGCATTACCGAGCCATTGATAACGATGTTTTCATCGCCGTATTCAATCGGGAACTTGCTTGCGAGGTAGTCTTGGGTAATGAAAGAGACTTTCGCGTTAAGCCACTTTTCCCATTTTTCCCGAATAGTGAGTGCACCTACTCGTAGGTCACCTACTGGTCGGGTAAAAGTAAGAGGAAGCAGTTGCTCGCGAACTTCGCTGTCAAATAAAATCACGTGCCACATAGGACGTATAGAAGTTTGCCCGAAAATTAAAAAAAAAGTCCCAACCAAACCTGATTGGGACTTTTTTTACCGTAATCACTTTGCAGCGTGATTTACGACTTCTGAGCGAATTTGGCAAATTTCTTATTGAACTTGTCAATACGGCCCGCTGTATCCACAAACTTCATTCTTCCAGTAAAGAAAGGATGAGATGCGCTGGAAATTTCCAGTTTGATCAACGGATATTCATTGCCATCTTCCCAAACGATGCTATCGCGGCTAGGGGCACAAGAACGCCCCATCCAAGCTTCGTCGCAAGAGAAGTCCTTGAATACCACTGTGCGGTAAGTTTTCGGATGGATTTCTTTCTTCATGGCAAATTCTTTTTTCTTTTTGTAAATTCAGGGTACAAAGATAAAATGCTTTGTGCAATAAATCAAAGGTGTTGTGCAAAAAAAACTGGATTTTTTCTAGAAGTTATTTCTTGCGTATCTTTAGCAGAATCTAAAAATAAAATGTCTATGTCTTTTCCACTTGGTCTTAAGCGTTCTTGTTCTATGGTCATTTTGCGCCACCAGCAGCATTTTCTGTTGCTGAAGCGCATCAAGCCTCCTTATGTAGGCAGTTATTTGCCAGTAGGAGGCAAACTTGAGCCTTTCGAAGATCCGCGTACTGCCGCGATCCGGGAGACGAAGGAAGAAACGGGTTTGGACATCACGGCCCTGAAGTTTGGAGGCACCTTGATGGAAAGTTCGCCGATTGACTACAACTGGCAATGCAACATCTACATTGCGGATATTGATTTCATCACTCCCCCACCCTGCCCGGAAGGTGATCTGGAGTGGATTGCATTTGCAGATGTGCCCAATGTACCTACTCCACCCACGGATTTCACAGTTTACCAATATTTGATGCAGGAAAAGCCCTTCGCTTTCAATGCGGCATACGACGGGGAGATGAATTTGATTTTTATGGACGAGGAGATTGAGGGGGTCAGGATTTTGGAGAAGCCATTTTTGCTTTGAGTAGAATCCAATCAATAAAATCGTTATTTTTCTCTAATAAAAGCTACCCTATATGAATTTAAGGCCAGCTAAAATTGAAAATTATAGCGGATACTATTTCAACTGGCATGGTAAGCTACCTCCATTGCGTAAAAACAATTACATTATCATTGAGGATAAATCAGTGGGTGGTGATGCACCAAAGGACTTTATTAAAGTGTATGAGTATGGCTCCGGTCTAAGGAGCCGCCCAAACACCTGGCCTGCTTACATTGCTAAAGTTGGCCATAAATGGTATCCGATGGAAAGTATCACCGAATACTTGTTGAATCGCATCGGAGAAGTACTGGGGCTAGAAATGGCCTTTTCCCGTCTGATGGTTGCGGGGGAACAAATCCGTTTTCTTAGTCGTTATTTTTTGACTGAGCATGAACAGCTGGTACATGGTGCTCAGGTTTTCTCTGGTTACTTGGAAGATGAAGAAATGGTAGAACAGATTGAGCGCGAGCAAATGTCAAGAGATTTGTTTACTTTTCAGTTTGTTGAAGCATCATTTAGACATCAATTTCCTGAATATGCATCATCGTTACTTAATAGTTTTGTCAAACTTTTGGTTTTTGATGCAATCATCGGCAACAATGATCGACATTTTTACAATTGGGGAATAATTACAGACATTACTGGTAAAATTCCCCCTCGGTTCTCCCCAATCTATGATACTGCAAGAGGCCTTTTTTGGAATGTTGCTGAACATCAGATCAATGAACGCCTCAAAAAACCAAAAGAAATGAATGATTTTTTAAAGAAATATTTAAACAGATCCTTACCAAAGACTGGGTGGGAGGAGGCAAAAAACATTAACCACTTCGACTTAATTGAATTGCTTTTCAAAAAGGATCGGAGATATTGTGACGTTTGTTCTGAATTACTGAACTTTGAAAAACTGAATGCTGTTATTGATCTGCTCAATAAGGAATTTTCAACTTTGATGAGCATTGAAAGACGTCAAATAATTGAACAGTGTTTGACGTTGAGGTATGAGCAATTAAATGCGGTTTGTAATGCATGAGATGAGTGAGACAATAATTGGTGTTGTAAAAAAATGGCTCTGGAAGACCGAAGACCAACAGGAAATTGTTGTCCCCATAGACATAGAGTTTAATTTCACTCTAAGCTTTCGTTCGCTTGAGATAGGTACGTTACGTTTAAGTAACGGGAAATGGACATTTGTATATTCTGATTCTTTCAAAGCACAAGAGGAAATCAAACCACTTCCCGATTTCCCCAAATTGGATAAAGTCTACACGTCTGAAGAACTCTATCCTTTTTTTGTACAACGTATTCCTGGTTTAGGGCAACCTAAAGTAAAAGAAATTCTTGAAAAAGAACACATTGATGAGCACAATGAAGCACAGTTGCTCATCCGCTTCGGGCGATTTACCATTTCAAATCCTTTCGAATTAAAAGTGGTTTGATGCGCTTTAATCTTTATTCGCCGTTCTAACCGTCCTGCAATCTTAAAATCAGCCAGCTTATTTCACCACACTTCCATTGCTCACTCCTGGATTTGGACTCACCAAACGCAATTTCCCATCCAGGTCTTCCGCACTCAGAATCATGCCGTTGGATTCAATGCCGCGCAGTTTGCGCGGAGCCAGGTTGGCCACTACGACGACCTGTTTGCCAGGAAGTTCTTCGGGACTGAAATGCTCGGCGATACCAGATACGATGGTGCGTTCTTCAAAGCCGAGGTCGATTTGCAATTTGAGCAATTTATCTGCTTTGGGTACGCGATCTGCCGACAAAATGGTGCCGACCCGCAGGTCGATTTTGGCAAAATCTTCGTATTGTATTTCTTCCTTCACCGCAGGAATTTCATTGCTGGTTAAAGTAGGTGTTGACGCGGTCATTTCAGGAGCATGTTTAAGTTTCTCTGCCTCGATGGCCAAAATAGCGGCCAATTTTTCTTTTTGCCGATTGACGATGTCCAGTCTGCTGGGATCACGGCGATCGTTGATTTTTGGGAACAGCACTTCGGGTTCACCAATGGGGTGGCCACTGGGCAACAAAGCTTCGCCATTTTCGAGTTTTTGCAGCAGCTCCGTCCAATCACCGTTTTGCACCGGAGGCAATCCGATCAGTTTGCGCAAACGAGGCGAAATAAAGGGGATAAACGGATGTGCCATCAGGCTCAACAAAGCTACAATTTGCAGGCAAATGTACATGCACTCCCGAATAACCGGGCTATCCGGGTTTTCCTTGTAGATGTTCCAGGGAGAAACATCCTGCAAATAGGTGTTGCCATAGGAAGATATTTCCATGAAAGTTTGGCTCGCCGCTTTAAAGCTATAGCTGTCCATTTCTTCACAAAAGCGCTGGGTCAGCGCAGTGACATCGGCCAGTTTTTCAGCAAGATCAAAGTCAACTTGGGGAACATTTCCATTGAAGTACTTTTGACTTAACGAAATGACCCGGTTGATAAAATTGCCAAGGTTGTCTGCCAGTTCTTTATCGTGGTAATCGATAAAATCGTCCCACTTGAAATCGGCATCCCGGTTTTCGGGCAAATTGCGCAGCAACGCGTAGCGGAGAGCGTCTTCTTTATTCGGGAAATCGGCAAATTCTTCAAGGTAACTGTGCTGCTCGATGCCCCAACCACGCGATTTTGAAAACTTTTGGCCTTCAAAATTCAGGAATTGGTTGGCAGGTACATTTTTGGGCAGAGCAAATTCGCCATGCGCCTTGAGCATGGCCGGAAAAATGATGCAGTGAAAAACGATGTTGTCTTTGCCAATGAAATGAACCAGCTCTACATCGTCGCCTTTCCAATAGTCTTCCCAGTTTTTGCCATGATCCAGTGCCCATTGCTTGGTGGCAGAAATGTAGCCAATTGGCGCGTCGAACCAGACGTACAAGACCTTGCCCTTGCCTTCAGGAAGCGGAACGGGGATGCCCCAATCGAGGTCACGCGTGATGGATCGGGGGTGCAAACCGCCTTCCAACCAAGACAAGCACTGACCCAAGACGTGGTTTTTCCAGGTTTTGGGATCGTGGTGCTGTTTTCCATCTAGCACACCGGTTTCAACCCAGTTCTTGAGCCATTCGGTATGTTTGTCCAGTTTGAAGTACCAGTGTTTGGTTTTTTTCAGAATGGGAGCTTTGCCACTCAAGGTCGAACGCGGATTGATCAATTCGAGTGGAGAGAGGTCTGAGCCGCAGTTTTCACACTGATCTCCGTACGCTTCTGGGTTGCCGCATTTTGGGCAAGTTCCAATGATGTAGCGATCCGCTAAAAATTGATTGTAATCTTCGTCATAATATTGCTCTATGAAATTTTCTTCAAACTCCCCTCCTTTTTCGTAAAGGTTCAAGAAAAAATCCTGAGAGGTTTTATGGTGGATGGCAGCACTGGTGCGGTGGTAAATGTCGAAAGAAATGCCCAACTGCTCAAACGTGGACTTGTTAAGAGTATGGTACTTGTCGATGATTTCCTGAGGCGTGATGCCATCTTTTTTAGCGCGAATGGTAATGGCTGCACCGTGTTCGTCCGAACCACAAACCCAAACCACATCTTTGCCTGACATTCGCAGGTAACGCACATAAATATCGGCAGGCAGGTAAGCTCCGGCCAAATGGCCTAAATGCAAGGCGCCGTTGGCATAGGGCAGCGCAGAAGTGATCAGGTATTTTTTAGACATGGTACAGCAATTGATAGGGGCTGAAAGTTTTCAAAAAAGAATTTGGCGCGAATATAAGCTTTTGTCAAACGCTGAAAGCGTTTAAATGGTTCCTAAATGAAGAAAACCCGTTTGAAATAAAACCAGATTTTTACAATTGTGATACATCAACATAATTGATTCGTTGTATATTTGTACCTTATATTTTTGGTTTCTAGTTTGAGCACGGCTCTTGGTTTACTTTCCAGTATTATTTTCAGCCTTCTACACTATCTAGCCTACACATTTATTGTTTTTTTGATCTTGTCTTTGCACCTGTTGAAGACTAAGAGATGTTGCGATTCTAGATAAACCAATTATATGGCAGCCCCCTCCCTTCGGGGGTTGCCCTTGTTCTGAACCTTTTTTATTTTTTCGCTTTTTTGTTACCTTGCCTGCAAGTATACAATTTATGCGAATCAACCCTTTCCAGGCACTTTTGCCGACTTTAGAAAAAATTGGAGCAACGGATGCTTTTTTTGCCGCAGTAAAAGAAGATTTCCCTCAATTTGTTCAAGAGGGTTTGTTTGAATCAAGAGCTGCTTCAGCCCTTTATGTTTGCGCCATTCACACTTCTACTCACCTTGCTTTGGGCATTGTTGCCTGCGCTTCGGTGCATGATTACTTGAATGGGGTCATTGTACGCCACGAAAATACCATACCCGCCAAAGAGGCAATCCAAATTCGTTTGTGGAAAGAACAGCGAGCTATGTTAAAGCCAGTTTTGCTGACTTATCCTTTGGTTCCAGCAATCGATGCCTGGGCAAAACGGATAAGCGAAGACGAGTCGCCTTTTTTAAACATTGTGTTTTCAGAAGAAAACCAGACTTATCAAATTTGGGAAGTCAACGATCCAAAAGAAATACAGTACGTTCAGGAATTATTTGCAGCTTTTGTACCACGGGCCTACATTGCCGATGGGCACCACCGCACCTCTTCGGCGGCAGTATTGTTCGAGCAAGCGCTGCCAGAGCAGCGCATTGATCCCAATTTTTTGGTTGCTTTTTTTCCGTCCAATCAATTGAGCATTCAGGCTTTTCACCGCTTATTGGATGGGGTAGACTGGCCGCTTGAAGTACTTTTGAAAAAGCTATCTGTCTACTTTTTGATCGAGCCTTTAAATGAAGCCGCCGCACCACAGCGAAAATTTGAAATCTGCTTTTTAGCAGAAAATCAAGCTTTTCGCCTAATTTGGCGGCCAGAATTTTTGGCCCATTACCATTGGGAGAAAGCCCTCTTGGACGCGCAATTGTTCAACGAAGTGAT
>NZ_JBBAKG010000004.1:51658-136221 GCF_040403615.1 Haliscomenobacter sp.
GAAAATTGGTTCAACAACTTCAAGCCTGCTTACGACCAACAAAGCGACAGCAATGGCAACCGCAAGAGTGCCGTTCCGCACGCGCCTTATACCGTTTCGCGCAATTTGTTCCAAAAAATCAATGCGTTGAATACCCCAGGAAGTACCGTTAGCATCCACAACCAGGAAACGCCAGGGGAGAATGCCCTTTTCCTCAACAAGACGGGCAGCTTTTTGGATTTTTATGAGGGATTTGGATTCCCGTTGGATCAGTTCACACCAAGTGGCAAGCCTTCTATCTACTACGCGCTTGAAAACATGGATCCCAACTGCCGCACGCTTTTTGTGCACAATACCGAAAGTACCCCTGAAGACATCCGTGCCGCTCAAGCCTGGAGTGACAATATTTATTGGGCCACTTGCCCCAACGCCAATTTGTACATCGAAAATCGCTTGCCCAACTACCAATATTTTCTGGATACTGGGGCCAAAGTGACCATCGGTACAGATAGTTTGACCTCCAACTGGCAGTTGTCCATTTTGGAAGAAATGAAAACCATTGCCCGTTTCCAGTCTTATGTGCCATTCCAAACCCTACTGCGCTGGGCTACGATCAACGGAGCCGAGGCGCTCGGATTTGATGACCAATTGGGCAGCATCGAAGTGGGCAAAAAACCAGGATTGTTGTTGCTGAATTTGGGAGAAGAGGAGCAGTTGGTGCACGATACCAAAGTGCAGCGGATTGTGTGAGTTCGACTGCGTAGACCGAACAAAAGTTGAACTATTGTTCGGTCTACTTTACGTAACTCATGTTACTTCACTTTTTTCAATGCTTCAATCATGCTATCGCTGAAATCCTTCAGCAAGTAAGTTTTGATGGGTAACTTTTTGCTGACCTTGGGATCAGGAATGAGTTGCTTTTTCTTGTCATTCCAATGGTTCCTGTTGGCTTCAAAAGCGCCAGTGAGCAGGTTGTAACTGGACATCCCTGAGCCGTCATTCATCGCATTTCCAAATTGCTCGTTGTCGTAACCAATGACTTTAATTTGCTTCAATTTGGGATCGTAACGGAATTTGTAGGTATAAGACGCCCGCATATAATTGATCGCCAAAACCACCACATTTTTGCTCATCGAAACCGTACGTTGATCACCTGCAATAGTGATGTTTTGAGTACTGATCACTTTACTGCCTTGGCTGGACAATGCGTAGGTGATCTTCATCCCGTCATCGGTATTTACCAACTCCAGTTTATCGACCTTTCCATCGGCATCCAAGTCGTAAGAAATTTTGTTTTGTCCAAAGGTCGTCACTGTTAAGAAAAGCAAGAACGGTAGTAATGTTGATTTCATCATGTTGTTTTTAATTTTCAATCATTGATCAGCCCAAGTTTTTTCCAAAAATGCCAGAAGACAGGTACCGATCCCCTCGATCACAAATGATGCATACGATCACGGCTTTATCCAGTTCGGCAGCCAGTTTGGCGACGGCGGCTACTGCTCCTCCGCTGCTGACGCCACCAAAAATAGCGTCTTCTTGGGCCAATCGACGCATCATTTCAGTTGCTTCTGCCTGAGATACATCGATGATCCGATCTACCCGCTCTGCATCGTAAATTTCTGGCAAAAACTCTTTAGACCAGCGGCGAATACCCGGAATATTTGAGCCATCGGTAGGTTGCACGCCCACGATCTGGACGTTCTGGCTTTGTTCTTTCAAATACCTGGAAGTGCCCATGATGGTGCCCGTAGTGCCCATAGAAGAAACAAAATGAGTGACTTTGCCGTCAGTGTCTCTCCAGATTTCCGGTCCGGTGCTGCGGTAATGGGCTCCCCAGTTGTCGGGATTGGCAAACTGATTGAGCATCAGGTAACCGCCTTGAGCAACCATTTCTTCTGCTAATTCACGGGAGTATTCGATGGTTTTTTCAGCTGGAGTGAGCAGGACTTCGGCGCCGTATGCTTCCATGGTCTGTACCCGTTCGGCGGTAGAGTTATCTGGCATAATTAAGGTAATGTCTACATCAAACAAGCGGGCGATCATGGCCAGGGCAATGCCCGTGTTTCCACTGGTGGCTTCCACCAATTTCACCCCGGGAAGGAGCTCTCCCCGATCAATGGCGCCCTTGATCATGCCATAAGCAGCGCGGTCTTTGACACTACCTCCTGGATTTTGTCCTTCTAATTTGCCGTATATTTTCACACCAGGTTTCTGAATCACATGTCGTATTTCAACCAAGGGAGTATTTCCGATTAAGTCTGCTACCGAAGCCATAAGTTGTTTTTTGGGAGTAATTTAATCTGCTTTGTTTCTTTGTTGGAGACTGTCGTTGGAGCTGTAATATACCCTACTGAAGGGCGGTACACTCTTGGTTACCCATACATTGCCACCAATGATGCTGCCATTGCCAATCACAGTTTCGCCCCCCAGAATGGTTGCTCCTGAATAAATTACCACATTGTCTTCAATGGTAGGATGGCGTTTCGTTTCAGCCAATTCTTTCTTTACACTGAGTGCCCCCAAGGTAACGCCCTGGTATATTTTTACATTGTCGCCAATGTGGGAAGTACCTCCAATTACTACTCCGGTACCGTGGTCGATGCAAAAGTTTTTCCCAATTTCTGCCGAAGGGTGGATGTCTACTCCGGTGCGGCTGTGCGCGTATTCTGTCAAGATCCGGGGGATAAGTGGAATGCGCATTTCATACAATTCATGAGAAATGCGGTACACGGCAATAGCATAAAAACCCGGGTAGGTACGAATCACTTCGGGCAGATCAATGGCAGCAGGGTCACCCTTCAAAATGGCCTCAGCATCCATGAGCAGGAATTCGCGTACCCTGGGCAGACTGGCCATAAACTCCCCTTCCAATTCAGGGGCTTTGGTATGCAAAGCATGATCTGCGGTATCCAATATTTTATTCAACTCCAGTTTGAGGCCATGAAAGTATTGCTCAAATTCGCGCAAGTTGGTAAACCGATGATCTGAAAATTCAGGAAACAACAAACCCAAAATGCCATTCAACCAGGAGGAGATGCTGGAAGGGGAAGGCATTTCTTGGGAATCGCGGTGCTTCTCGTAAAGTTTTTGAATGAATTGTTTTTCCATAGGGAAATATTTATAGTACATTCCGAAGGTAAAGATAGAACAAGATAGAGGAAGATAAAGTGAAACACGGTTTCTAACTTTTTTGAAAAAAATAATTTCCAGGGTAGTACATTTGATCAAGAACAAGTAGCGTGTTCGTCCTACCAAGCATTGCTTATGACCGATCCAAAGGAAGATGCAACCAAACCAAGCGTAAGAGCAGGAATCAACCCGCCTGCCTCAGTAAATCCTACGTGGAGTCCCAAAAAACGACGCAACCACTTGAATGCCAAGTCGTATATCGAAGGCATTTTGGAAGGTGATCGTACCCTGCTCAGTCAGGCCATCACTTTGGTTGAAAGCAAACAAGCACAACACCAGGCTTTGGCGCATGAAATCATTGAAGGTTGCTTGCCGCACAGCGGAAAATCCATCCGGATCGGGATTACTGGCGTGCCTGGAGTGGGAAAAAGCACTTTCATTGAAGCTTTAGGGGGGAGTTTTAGCAATGCTGGCCAAAAGTTGGCCGTATTGGCCATTGATCCCAGCAGTCAAATCAGCAAAGGCAGTATCCTGGGCGATAAAACGCGCATGGCCAAACTGGCAACCGATCCAAAAGTGTACATTCGCCCTTCAGCAGCTGGCGATTCACTGGGTGGTGTAGCCCGCAAAACCCGTGAAACCATCATTTTGTGCGAAGCGGCGGGGTTTGATGCACTCTTTGTCGAAACAGTTGGAGTAGGCCAATCTGAAGTAGCGGTTCATTCTATGGTCGATTTTTTTCTTTTATTGCTGCTTCCCGGTGCTGGAGATGAACTTCAGGGCATCAAAAGAGGTATAGTAGAAATGGCAGATCTGGTTGCCGTCAACAAGGCCGATGGCGACAACCTGCAAAGTGCCAAAAGGGCGGCAGCGGATTACCGCAATGCCTTGCACCTCTTTCCACCCAAGGCCAGCAATTGGGAGGTTTTGGTCAAAACCTGTTCGGCGATCAGCGGTGAAGGGATTTCTGAAATCAAGCAGGGGATTGAAGCATTTCAGGTTTTCACCAAAAGCAATGGCTATTTTCAATCCCAACGACAGGAACAAGCCCGATACTGGTTGCACGAAACCATTCAGCAACTGATTCGCGATCAATTTTATGAACATTCCCGGGTAGCAATGTTGTTGAAGGAAAGGGAAACGGAAGTTTTGGCGCAACTCAAATCTCCGTTCCATGCCGCAGAGGAGTTGGTGAAAGCATTTTTGGAAGCTGCAAAATAAAAGTTTCCTTATCTTGGCAAAGCAAAAAAGGTACTGTTCGCCGACAATTTGTAGCAGTTGGGAGGAAAATTTTCGGAAGAAAAACCTAAGCCCCCTAATATTGCTTAGTCTGATGCAAAAAATTACTTCCCGATTTTTTGAGAGGCTTTTGAATAGGAAGCTCACTTTAAATGAACCGTTCGGCTTCCTATTCAAAATCCAAAATCGGGAAGTTAATTTTTCTGCGTTATTTACATTTTTGAACTTTTCAAAACAAAACCAATACAATGAATAAATTAATCAGTTCAGTAGTCCTTATTTTGGTAGGACTGATGTTGCTTTTTGGTGGATGCAGCACTTACAACGGAATGGTCAATTCCGATGAAGACGTTGACAACACCTGGTCAAAAGTTCAATCTGCTTATCAGCGTCGTGCCGACCTAATCCCAAATTTGGTGAACACGGTAAAGGGCGTAGCAAATTTTGAAAAAAGCACCCTTACCGCAGTGGTCGAAGCACGTGCCAAGGCTAGCAGCATCACCATTGATCCTTCCACGGCTACTCCAGAGCAATTGGCGGCATTCCAACAAGCACAAAGTGGAATCTCTCAAACACTGGGGCGTTTGATGGTGATTTCTGAGCAATATCCAGAACTTAAGGCCAACCAATCGTTCTTGGAGTTGCAATCCCAGTTGGAAGGCACCGAAAACCGCATCAAAGTAGCTCGGGACAATTACAACGATGCGGCGACCAATTTCAACAAAAAAATTCGCCGCTTCCCTGCGAGCTTGATCGCAGGCATGTCTGGTTTTCACCAAAGATCACAATTTCAGGCTGAGCAAAATGCCCAGAACGCACCTGACGTGAAATTTGATTAAAAAATTGCAGGGTTTAGCAGTGGATATTTTTCACTGCTAAACTCCTACAATTCTCGAACCCTTCATTATGGTCAAGTTTCTATCTTCAGAAGAAGAAAAACGAGTAATCGACTGCATCAAAGAGGCAGAAGCTGCTACTTCTGGTGAAATCAGAATCCATCTGCAAGGCAAGGTCAACAAAACTGCCTGGGAGGATGCTCTTGTGGTTTTTGATCGGCTCAAAATGGCTGAAACACAAGAACGCAATGGAGTATTGGTTTTCATCGTACCCAAAGACCATCAACTGGTCATCATTGGCGATAAGGGTATCCACGAAAAGGTGATGAATCATTTTTGGGTAGAAGTACGCGACGAAATGCTCAAGCATTTTCGAGACAAAGATTTTGCAGGAGGCTTGTGCACTGGCGTAAAATTAATTGGTGCAAAACTCCAAAAACACTTTCCTCCTGGAGATACAGAACAAACAAACGAACTTCCCGACGATATTTCCTACGACATGTAGGCGCTGTTTTGTTTTAAAAATCCAAGTCCATGAATACGATGAAATCCCTGTTGTTGTTGCTGTTAGGATCTATGTGGGTGCTGAATGGGGTTTTTGCAAAAGACATACCTGCCCGCCCACAAACCATGGTCAGCGACTTTGCTGGCCTTTTGAGTCCCGCTGAACGAAACAGCCTGGAACTCAAACTTCGGGCTTATGAAGACTCTACTTCGACCCAAATTGCCATTGTCATTGATAAATCCCTGGAAGATGAAGATGCTTTTGAGTATTCCTACCGTTTAGCGCAAGCTTGGGGAATTGGTCAAAAAGACAAAGACAATGGCATACTCATTTACATCGCCCAAGCCGAACGCAAAATTCGGATTGTAACCAATTCCGGGGTACAAAGTTTCTTAACCGATGCCCTGTCTAAACGCATCATCGAAAATACCATCAAACCTGCTTTCAAAGCGGGCCAATACTACGCTGGCCTCAACGGCGCGGTCGACAACATCATCCAAATTGGTGCAGGAGAATTTAAAGCAGATGACAAAGAAAAAGAAGGGAACGGTGTCCTTTCTTTCCTGATTTTATTGCTGATTATCGGTCTCGTTTTCTTTATTTTTTCTTACTTGTCTCGGCGCTCCAACAATAATGGTGGCGGATATGGTGGAGATGGACGATACAGAGATCGGGGTTATGGCCCCGGAGGCTGGTTCATTTTTCCTGGCGGCGGTGGATTCAATAATGATTCTTCAGATCGCAACAGCGGTTTTGGTGGCGACGACTGGGGTGGTTTTGGTGGCAGCGATGGCTTTGACGGCGGTGGCGCCGGCGGCGATTGGTAAAAACCAGAACCAGTTTAAAGTAATAATGAAAAGGCAATGAAAAAAACCTGGGTTTGCTTGTGGGGACTTTTGCTTGCCTTTTCATTCCCTGGCTATGCTCAAAAATGGCTTTCCGCCAAAAAAATTATTCGGGTTGATGCCCGTTCGATCCTCAACCGAGATTTAAATTTGGGGAATGGCTCCAATAACCGCAACTCTTTCGATTACCTACCCGACACCGCCCACCTGGCCCATTTTCCGATCCGGTACCTGAAGGTCAATGTCCATTTCATGAATGCCCGAAACCGGGCTTACAATTATGATGGAGAAGCAGCGATCCGTTTTGCCAAAGAATTGATCGATTACGCCAATCGGGATCTACAAACCAACAACCAACTCTGGCTGCCCTATCGGCAAAAATTGCCCGTGCTTCCTCCGCGCTACCAGTACGTACTCACGCCTCGTCAGGCCAATGATGCGGGCATTTATTTCCATTACGACGATCAACTTTATTACTACATCCACAAAGGACCTACCGCGAATTTGTACGATACAGAAGTTTTGGATAAATACCAGATCCAGAAAGATACGGTGTTGAACATTTTCATCATGCCGCACCATCCCGACAGCATGCGATCGGCTTGGTACAACAAATCAGCGGGCGGCGTAGGGGTTATGCTGGGCAACGCCATCAAAATGGCGGGCATGTACGAAGGTCATCAACCAGCCTGGGCCTACCGAGGCGTACTCAATCATGAAGTGGGGCATTTTCTGGGTTTGTTGCATGCCTTTTATGGGGACGGGTGCGAGGACACCCCTGAACACGGCAATCCCTGCTGGAACCGCACTACGAATGCGCCTTGTGACACGGCAGCCTCCAACAACATGATGGATTACAATGCCTTGCAAAATGCTTTATCGCCTTGCCAAATCGGCACGATGCACGCCCGCATGGCCGATACCAATAGTTATGAGCGGCACTTTCTCGTCAAAAATTGGTGCATCCGGCAACCCGATCAAGATATCGTGGTGCGCGACAGTGTGGTATGGCTGGGAGACAAGGATTTGTGTGGCAATTTGACCATAGCCGAAGGTGGCGTATTGAGCATCCAAGCAAGGGTTTCGTTGCCCGAAAATGCGCGCATTACCTTGTTGCCAGGTGCCGTATTGCGGCTTGGGTCAAAGGCGCTTTTGCACAATGCTTGTGGTTTGGAGTGGGAAGGAATTGATGCACCCAAGCGGTTTTTGGCGGCTCGCGGGAAGGTATTCGCAGCACCAGGCGCAAGGATTCGTGGGGCTAAATTTTTGGATTATTGACCTACATCTGTTTTCTTTCCTTTTAGCAGCTTCGCTGCATGGTTTTTTCCACCACCTTAGGCACCTAAGAATCACCTGAGTCCATGTCATTTTTTCTTAGGTGATTCTTAGGTGTCTGAGGTGGTGAAAAAAAAGCCTCCGGTTATTTCTAAGACTTCTTCTTGTTCTTTTCATTCAACTGAAACACCCGGGAAAGGTTGAATCCAAATTGAATATCGCCCTTCAACCAACTGCCATTGGCATCGGTCAGGAAAGCACGCTCATTCATGCCCACTGCATTGGAAAAATGCAATTGGAATACGTGCCCGCCCGTTTCGATGTCAAAACCGATCGATGTGGGATTGAAAGTTGGGTCATTGGGAAAGCGATTGAACGCGTAGTAGTAATCAATGACCAGCGCTACCCGCTTGATGAATTTGTACCTTGCTCCAAAGCCCAAAGCAAACATATCATTGGGTGCCAATTGGTTTTCCACGATGTTGCGGTGCAGCCAGGTAGGCACCAATTGTGCAGAGAATTTTTCACTGAACTTTCTACCAACTATGGCTTGGGTGTAGTAAGCCAAGCGGCGGGTAAAATTGGGATCAACTTCAAGGTCGGCGTAAGGATCTTTCAACCCATTGAAAGTTGTTCCCGCTACCAATACTACGGATACAGGAATACTTTTGGCTCCTGTACTCTGCCACAAGACGCGGTACTTGAGAAAGCCATCCAATTCCTTTTTAGACGTAGTCCGACCTACACCTATCGTAAAATTGGAGGTCACTCCATAGTCAAATCCCAAACGCATGTTTGCGTTGTCCAGGCCAAATAGGTTGTAAAAGCCATCGTTGATTTTGCCAAAACGATGCAGGATTCGAAAATCCAATGCTCCCGCATCCAGCATTTCCATGCTATGACCGTTGATGACCCGGGGTGATTTGAATGCGTTGACGACCTTGTCACTTGAGTTGTCATCACCGAGCAAACCCAGTAAGCTGTCATCCTGAGCGAGCAGTGGGCTAAAAAAAGCCCCCAGTAAAAGCGCGAGTAGCGCCGTCCTTTGCCAGTATTTTTTCATCTTATTTACCTTTTAGAATTTCCAAAGCTGCACTGATGCTGATTTTTGCACTTTCAGCAATTTTGACAAAAACAACCGTAGGAATGTCAATTTTGTAATCCTTTAGCATCAGCTCGATACTGGAGCTTACCAGTATTTTGCCTTTTTCAACGGTGATGACCCCTTTTGTAGTAACTTCCTTGGTCACCCCGTGCAAAAACATGTTACCTGTCACTGTTACAGGATAAGTTCCGTCTTTGCTAAAGTTTACTTTGCTCAACTCATTGATTTTTCCCTTAAAAGTTGACTTGGGGTATTTTTCGCTTTCTACGTAGTTTTCGTTGAAGTGTTTTTGCATCAACGAACTGGCGAAATCAAATTTATTCATGGATACGGCCCATTCCATCTGGCCAGATGCAGCATCCAATACACAGGTTGCCACGGTGTTTTTGGCTTTTATCTCTTCGACATCGTCCAGTTTGCCTTCAGCATCAAAAATTACCGTTCCGGTACGGGTAAAGTATTTTGATTGCGCGGTAGTTGTAGTAACATTGATGCCAACTAGCAGCATCAGCAGGAAGAAAAAGCGGATTGTGTTCATTAGATTAACGTTTTTTGGATTTGATTGGAAGTCTCGCGAATGCCCCACGAATAAATTAGTGGGTTGTTTAGTTGTTGAGGGCGCCTAGACGGATCCATTCCTTGATGGAGCTGATTTCGCAGGCAGGTAGTTTACCGTTCTCAGGCATGGGTACAAAACCTGCATCGTGATTGATACTGCCGTACAAACTGCCGTCCAAAGCGTATTTTTTCACCCCGGTGTACGTTCCGAGGTTTACCCCAGCAGAAGGAGAATTGCCGCTGTGACAACTGTTGCAAGAACGATCCAGAATGGTTTTCACTGTTTTAGAGTAGGTAACCGCACTTAAGTCACAAGTCGTTGTAGAGCAGGTAGTGTTTTTGGCGCCTTGCTCTATCCAGAGGGCAATTGTTGTGATTTGATCAACACTCAGTTTATTGTATGGCGCCTGGGGCATAAGCTGCTCTCCTACCGAGATCAACACTTTGTAGAGCTCGCTGGCTTTGTAATCACCAGGCACTACGCCATGTTCAATAACGTGTTGATAAGAGGTCAATTCCACACCTGCTGCCCGATCCTTGCTGTTGTGGCAACCACTTTGGGTACAATTGGATACTAGGAGGGGCAGGATGTCCCTTTCAAAACATACGGGATTTACGTCTACCACTTTTTCTTGGGTACAAGCACTAAAAAGTGCCAATGTAGCAATGGCTAACAGGGTTAGAAAACCGAGAAAGCGTTTTTGTGTTACTATCATATCATTTAAATTATAAGGAAAGGCAATACCATCTGTTCTCAATTGTTATTGCCCTTCCTTTCAATACTATAAAATGACCTCAAGAGTTGCCTCTCTTATCAAGATTGGTTACTCCGAGGAGATGGAATCGTGTTTTAGTAACGCAGAAAAATTACCTTCCCGATTTTGGCTTTTGAATAGGAAGTCGAACGGTTCATTTCAAGTGAGCTTCCTATTCAAAAGCCTCTAAAAAAATCGGGAAGTAATTTTTTGCGTCAGACTTAGGTACAAAGATAATCAGTCTTCATCGTGTTCTTCGTCGTGAGCCTGACCAGTTTTGTTGCCGTTGCTCACTTTTTCACTCCCATTAAACCAATTGATGAGGGTGCGCTTTTGCGCCGCATTTAAGCGTGCTTCCGGGTGCATCCACAGGTAGTCTTGTAACGGCATTTCTCCTTCTGCAATTGTCTCTGGTAGTTCTTCGGTCGCTTCCGCAAGGTCGTGTGGAGAAGTAGAACCCCATTCTGAAAAGTTCAGCTTGGAGCGCGCTTCGTTGATGTGGTTTTTTACAATAAAAGAAACCGGCGCCACGTAAGCATACCAGGGATACTTTGATTCGTTGGAATGGCAATCGTAGCAAGCGGCACGCAGTAACGTCGCAACTTCTGTGGGCGCACCACTTAATTTGAGGTAGTCTTGATTCAGATCAACAGCAGGATTTTTGCGGTTGACCGGGATAAATTGGATGAGGATCACTGCAATCAGTAGCAACCAGCCCACCATCTTGAGGATGCGTTTCATGACTTTGTTTTAAAAAAATTCCATAACATTTACAATTTCAATCAGGATCATTGCAGTAGGGTCATCACTCTTCAGCCGATACTCCTGCGCCTTGTGCAGACACATAGTAAGCGCCTTTCAGGACAATAGCTGCATTGGGGGGCAATGACGCTAATGTCTGTACTGCGATGTAGCCGTTGCCGGCTGCACCAAGTTTTACGGGGATTTTATGGAAAATTGCGCCTTTGGAATCACTGCGCTCTTGATAAAAAATAAAATTTCCATCTCGTTCCTGGATCACGGCTTCTTCGGGTAAAGCTTCCAGCATTCCAGTTTGAGTGAGGTTAATCTTGGCATTCAGAAAACCGCCTTTGGCCAGGTGCTGGTTATTGGCCAATCCAGGATTGTCAAAACGGGCATGTACCTTGACCGTTTTGCGATCAGCGTCAACCGTCCGCTCCAGGTAATCGATGTGCGCCGCAAAAGCTTGATCACTGCCTCCCGGGAAGCTTAAGGCTACGGATTGGCCTGCTTTTACTTTAGCCAGGTCTTTTTCGAAAACATACAATACCGGATGCAAAAAAGCCAGATTGCTGATTTCACAAACTGGGTCGCCCATGTGGAGCGCGGCTCCCATGCTGGCATCCATGCGCGTAACCAAACCTGCAATTGGAGCAGTAATCAAAAGCTCTGTACGGAGGTTTTCGGTAGTCAACTTAGCAGGGTCGATCTGGTATTGCTTCAGTTTGGCCGCCAACAATTTGGAAGAAGTCTGAGCCGACCGCCAGTCTGATTCTGCTTTTTGAAAATTTTTGGTCGCGGTGGCATCGTTTTCATTCAAGGCTTTGTAGCGCTGGTATTCGGTTTCCAAAAACACCAATCTGTCTTTGTTTTCGAGGAATTGCTGCTGCAAATCGAGCAAGTCAGGCTTTCTTATCACCGCAATGACACCTCCTTTGGCCACCGTAACATTGCTGTGTACCCGCAATCCACTGACAATGCCATCTGTAAATGCACTTACCTGGGCAATGTGTTCTTTGCCCAACACCAATTCGGAATTGGTTTCGAGGTACTCACTCAAAGGCCGCAAGGTGAATGTTCCCATTTGGATATTCGCTTGCACGAGTTGTGCCGGACTCAACACAACTGTATTTGCACTTTCTGGTTTTGCCGTTTCCGATTTGGTTTCGGTTTCCGCTTTTTTGCCGCAAGCCACTACAATGAGGGCAAGGGCGAGGATGCTTATATTTTTGATGAAATTCATTTTGATTGAATTAAGTAACGCAGAAAAATTAACTTCCCGATTTTTTGCGTCATAGAGATGAAAAAATTACAAATCCGCAATGAATTTTAATTCAACAACGGTTAGGCTGAGGCCGTACAAATTCTCCAGATACGCCAGTTCAATACCGATGGATTGCTCTACCTGCTGTGAAAGGGTAGTGTAATCGATTTCGCCAGAACGGTAATTGAGGGCGGCATTGCGCAGCAGTTCCTTCGCCAATACTTGACCCTGGCTTTGGTAATAATCAATCAGGGTATTGTACTTCTCTTGCTCATGGAGTAAATGCGCCATTTGGGAGCGTTGCTGTAGCAGAATAGTCCTATAATTTGCCTCAGCAATTTGGACGTTCACTCCTGCCGACTCAACTGCTTTATTGCGTGCCTTGTTGATTAGCGGGATATTCATGCCCACTTGCCAACCTGGGAAAAACCGTCCATTGGCCACAAGTTGTCCGTACACCCCGCTCGAAAAACTGGGCGCAAAACTGGCTTTTGCGATGTCTTGCTGACTTTTGGCCACACTCACCTGGGTCAGTCCCGTCAGGGCGCTGGGTGCTTTAACAATCAAAGCGGTATCGGCCAGACTAAAAGTTTGCTTGCGTAGAGGCTCAGCAATGGCGCTAACTGCCTGCGGCAAACCGAGGAGTTGTCCCAGCACCACTTGATCAAAATTGAGTTCGTGCGAGATGGTTTCCAACACGAGTCGTACCTGCGCAGCTCTGTCTTGTGCTGCCAATTTCTCAGCCAATGCCGCATCTCCCAACTGGTAACGCTGCTGGGCAATGATGGCAAAATTGGTGTACACCGAATCCAAAGCAGTGTACAATCGAGCTTTGAGATCGAGATAGCCAAGGTGCTGATAAATCTCGCGTACCTGTCGGATCAAGTCCTTTTCGGTATGCGCCAATACAGCTTGTGCGTGAGATTCCTTTTGTTGATAAAAATTACGATTGGCTTGGGTGGTTTTACGGGTGGGAAAGTTTTGGTTAATCCCCACCGTAGTTGTACCAAACACGCCCAAAACGGGGTCAGCAACGACATTATGAAAAATATTGGCAGGGTCATACATCTTGGCCGTGCCTCGTAAAACAGTTTGCTGTTGTACACTGAGCGACGCCGATCGAACCCCTGGGTGATTGCGTAGCGCCAGAACAATTGCATCGTCTTCCCGCAAGGCATTCTGACCAAATGCCTGATTTCCAAAAAATAGCAACGGAAGCAGCAACATCATGGCTGCTGGCGGTACTTTACTGTTGCGTTTGCGGCCAAAAAACAAGGCATACAACACCGGAAGCACCACCAACGTAAGCAAGGTGGAAGTGATCAGGCCACCGATGACTACGGTTGCCAAAGGACGCTGCACCTCTGCACCCGATCCATGCGAGATGGCCATCGGCAAAAAACCCAGCGAGGCTACTGCCGCCGTCATCAATACTGGGCGCAAGCGGGCAATGGCTCCTGCTCGAATGCGCTCATACACGCTTTCGATGCCTTCTTTTTCCAATTGATTGAAATAGGTGATCAATACAATGCCATTCAACACCGCGACACCAAAAAGAGCGATAAATCCTACTCCGGCGGAGATAGAGAATGGCATGCCCCGCATTTGCAGTGCAAATATCCCTCCAATGGCCGACATGGGGATGGCGGAAAAAATCAGCAAACTTTCTTTGAAGGAATTGAAGGTAAAATAAAGTAGTAGGAAAATCAAGGCTAAAGCCAACGGCACCGCAATCGAAAGACGGGCTTTGGCCGCATTTAAATTTTCAAATTGACCGCCATAGGTAACGAAATACCCCGGTGGCAATTTGAGGGAAGTTTCCAACTTTTCTTGAACCGCCTTAAAAGCACTCTCTACATCTCGCCCCCGCACGTTGGCGCCCACTACGATCCGGCGCTGGGCATTGTCGCGGCTAATTTGCGCCGCACCCAAGCGATAGCCAACTTCTGCTACTTCGCTTAGGGGAATCAACTCGCCATTGGGGGTTGCAATGGGCAGTTGCTGTACATCTTCCAGATCGTTGCGATCCTGGTCATCCAGGCGAACGACCAAATCAAAACGTCGGGCATCCTCATACACCACTCCGGCTGAAGTTCCAGCAAAAGCAGCCCGCAGGGTGGCATTGATGTCCCGAATATGCAAGCCATAACGGGCTATTTTGTCGTAGTGGAAATTGATCACGATTTGGGGCAACCCTTCTACTTGCTCTACCTTGAGGTCGGCCAGGCCAGGAATGGTGTGGATCAATTTTTCTACTTTGCTGCCTGCATGAGCCAGCGTATCCATGTTGTCACCAAAGATTTTCACCGCAATATCCGAACGTACCCCGGTCATCATTTCGTCGAAACGCATTTTGATGGGTTGGGTAAATTCAAAGGCCATCCCTGGAATTTCGTGGACTTTCTCTTCAATTTTGCTGACCAGTTCTTCTTTGGTTTCTGCTTTGGTCCATTCTTCAATTGGCTTAAGCAAAATAATGTTGTCCGCAGTTTCGATGGCCATGGGGTCGGTGGGTATCTCGGCACTGCCAATTTTAGAAATCACTTGTTCTACCTCATTCGGAAAATTATCCAGGATGATTTGCTGAGCCATGCGGTGGCTTTCCAGGGTTTGGGGCAAAGAGGTGCCGGGGCGTAAAAAACCATGCATCATGATGTCCCCTTCATCGAGAGTAGGAATAAATTCACCCCCCATCCGGGAAAAAAGCAAGAGTGACACCACCAACAAGCCAAGACTGAGTCCAATCACCGTTTTGCGCCAGTGCAATGCCCAAGTGAGTACGGGCAAATACACCAGTTGAATGGTGTGGATGATGTGATCGGCAAAATTTCGGTGGTGGTGCATTTTCCTGTTCAAGGTCAAGGCTGAAACAGCCGGAACATAGGTCAAGGACAACAACAACGCACCAACCAGGGCAAAAGACACCGTTTGAGCCATGGGCTTAAACATCTTCCCTTCTACACCCACCAAAGACAAAATTGGGAGGTAAACAATCAGAATGATGATGACCCCAAAAACCGAAGAACGCATGATCCGAGAGGCGGCTTCCAATACACTTTCGTCCATGTCTTCTTTGGAGAGGATTACAGTAGCATTGGGTTGAATGGCTATCTCTGGCTGGTTCAGGTAGCGGGTATGCAAATAATGGAGGGTAGCCTCCACAATGATAACTGCCCCATCTACAATCAAACCAAAATCAAGCGCGCCCAGAGACATCAAATTGGCACTCACGCCAAAAAGTTGCATCATGGAAAGGGCAAAAAGCATGGCCAACGGAATCACCGAAGCGATGATCAAACCCGCACGAAAGTTTCCGACCAGCAAAACCAGCACAAAAATGACGATGAGTGCGCCTTCGATCAGGTTTTTCTTGACAGTAGCAATAGTCCGGTTGACCAGGTTTTCGCGGTCCAAAAAGGTGGTGATAGTGATGCCCTCGGGCAAACCTTTTTTGATTTCTTCCAGGCGAATTTTGACCCGCTCGATCACTTTTGCGGCATTCTCCCCCTTCAACATCATCACGATGCCCAGCACGATTTCACCTTTCCCATTGTGGCTTACCGCGCCATAGCGCAGGGCTTTGCCAAAACGCACCTGAGCTACATCGCCAATGCGCAAAGGTTGACCGTTGACGTTTTTGATCACAATTTGCTCAATATCGGTTAGGCTTTTGACCAAGCCCTGGGCACGAATGAAAAACACACTGCTGTGCTTTTCGACGTAGGCACCACCGGTATTTTCATTGGCACCTTCTAGAGCTTGTAAGATTTCAGGCAATCCGATTTGAAAACTGCGCAGGCGTTCGGGTCGAACGGCGACTTCGTATTGCTTCAAGTCCCCGCCAAAACTATTGATTTCCACTACCCCAGGTACTCCAATCAGTTGCTTTTTGACAATCCAATCCTGGATTTCCCGCAAATCGGAAGCGGAGTACTTTTTTTCATAGCCTGGTTGGGGCTCGATGCGATAGTGCAGAATTTCACCGAGTCCCGTCGAAATGGGCGCCAATTCTGGTATGCCAAACCCTGGTGGAATGTTCTGTTCCGCCATTTTGAGTTTTTCATTCATCATTTGGCGCGCGCGGTACACATCGATGTCTTCTTTGAACACCACAGTGACCACACTTAACCCAAATCGCGAGATGGAGCGCAGCTCGAGCACTCCGGGAATTGATTTTACAGCGACTTCAATGGGGGCAGTTACAAATTGCTCTACTTCCTGGGTAGCCAGGGTAGGACAAACCGTAAGAACCTGTACTTGATTGTTGGTGATATCAGGAATGGCATCGATCGGAAGCAGGGTAAAAGAATAGATCCCCGCAATGACCATAACCAGCGTTCCCAATCCCACCACAAGTTTATTGTGGATGGAAAAATGGATAATCCGAGTCAACATAAACAGTTGAATTATATGAAAATGATAAGAAAGCAGATGCTCAATAAGCAACGCGCTTAAGGAACACAAACATCGACCGAGAAGAGGTCAGACAGGATAATTAAGGGACGGAAACGAAATAAAGTAAGTAAGCTGACTGAGCAGTTTTTTGATTTGGCAAGGCACGAGGAAGGCGCATAGTAAACTACGCAACTGATGAGTAACGCAGCCAAATCAAAAAAGAGCCAGTCAGACGTTTACTTTATATTGTTTCCGTCCCTAAGCTCTGGGCGGCTGCCAGATGCAAGAGAGAAATGCAGAACTGAAGGTTTGATCCTGCGCAAATTCTGCTGAGTTTTTAGGCTCAATCCATTTGGCATTAACCGCAACCTCCAATTGACAATGGACAGGTTCTGCGATGAACGTCAAATGTACACATGCATCGTTGTGCTTGGCTTTGCCCGGTAATTTGGAATGGTCGTGTTGATTGCGGTGACGCTCGTATGCCTTGCCGTAGTGTTGGCTAATGAATTGACTTAAAGTAGTACGGGGATTTTCAATGCGGTGTGCCTGGTAATGTGATAGCAGCGCCGGAAATTTGGCAAATTCTTCTAACCACTGAGGCGCAAGCGTCGACAGCAGGTAAAAAACCAGAAGAATTTGACTCAAGAAAATCCTCATTTTATCTGGATAAAAGACACTCCGCGTTGAATAGTTATCCAGCGCGGAGAAAATCTTACGCAAAAGTCAATAAATTTTTATAAAAAGGCAATGAAAATTTTCATCGATTGATACATTCTTTTTAGAACAAGCCAATTTTACGGTTTTTTTCATTGTGATTGATCGCTTGCCAATTGGTATTGGAAAAAATATTTCTGGTTAGGAATTCAAATTCGCTTTTGCTCATCAGAATTGGCAGATAGCCACTGTTCATTTGAACCAAAGCGCGAACGAAGAATTTCAGGTTGTCTTCAGCTCCAATCAGCAGGGTTTTATAGGTCGCAATTTCCAGATCGAAGTTGGGTTCTTTTAATGCAGTTCTCAGGTTCATTATTTTGCGCTCTTCCAAATTGGCGCAAGCCCGATAAGCGTCTTCTAGAGAAAAATTGGCATCTGCAAGCAGATCAAGGTACAAATCGCGCAAATCTGCATTGACAAATTGACCTGGTTTGTATTCATTGAAATGATTAGGAACGTCGATCATAAATTCAGCGGCTACCGTGCTGAGTTTATCCATGTGTTGCAATTCGTCATCTGCCATGCGGTTGAATACATCGGTGACCCAGATGGTGTCCAATACACCGTATAGATCGCGGGCCAATTTTTCTTGTTCGATCAGGTACAATACGACATTTTCTTTGCTGGTTAACTCGGTGCCAATTCTGGATTGTGCACGTATGACTAAAGTTGCAATTACCAAGATGGATAGTGCCAGAATCTTTTTCATGACAGCTGGATTATGGTTGATTAATCGGTTGTTTACGTCCACAAAATAGCAGTCATTTCAGTCGAAAATCCTTGTTAAAAGTCTTGATTTTGGGGTGACTTTGGTCAATCTGGAGAGAATATTGGAGTATCGTTGGTTTTTGGATTTATCCAAATCAATAGTGCTCTTATTTCAGAATTCTAATTTAAATTACGCAAGTACTTTATATCACAAGGGCAGCTTCGCTGCTTTTTCCATCACCTCAGGTACCTCAGAATCACCAAAGATAAAAACAACGTATCGACTTAGGTGATTCTAAGGTACCTGAGGTGGTGAAAAAAAACAATTGGAAATAGATAACCCGTTCCTAATCTATCGCTTTCTTAAACTCTGCGCTTGCTGGCGTCACGCCTGAAGCAAAGAAATGGGTCAATTTGCCATTTTCGTCGATCAGGTATTTGCAAAAATTCCAGGAAGGTACATCGCTGTTCCAGCCGTTTTGGCTCGGATCGGTCAGCCACTTGTAAATTGGGCTTTGTTCGCTGCCTTTTACGTCTACTTTTTCAAACATCTGGAAGGTCACGCCGTAGTTCTTTTGGCAAAAAGCCTGGATATCAGTAGCAGTGCCAGGTTCTTGCCCCATAAACTGATTGCAAGGGAAACCCAACACCACGATGTTGTCTTTATTTTTTTCGTAAAAAGCTTCCCAATCGGCGTATTGAGGGGTATATCCACAGCGAGATGCGGTGTTCAACACGATGATTTTTTTGCCTTTGTATTGATCCATCGAGATGGTTTGTCCATCCAAAGTTTTGGCTTTCAGGGAGTAAAAGCTAGTGGCGGCGGAGGTAAGTCGAGGTGAAGCTTCGTTTGCACTGGTTGGCGAACTCACTTTGTTTGGATTGAAGCAACTCAATACCCAGGCTGGAATGCTGAGCAGAATGGCAATGATGATCTTTGGACGCATGGTTTCACTTGTTTTAATGGTTATTTGGCTTAAAAACAGGTTAGGAGAGAAAAGGTTTTGGAGGTAGGCAAGACGAGGCTGGTTTTGGCGTTTTTGAATCTTTCCAGAATACGTGTTCAAGGGTTGCGCATGTTTTTACTCTCCAAGCTCATATGGTTATCTTTTAGGTTAACAAAAATGAAAAACCAAAAATTTTAAAGCTGTTAGATTCGACTAGATTACTGCATCATTTGCAAGATTTTGCAAAGAAAAATCAGGGAAAATGATGATTTTTGTACCATGATTAAGTACTACAACATCAACGGCCAGCAGGTAGCCGTAGAAAATGCAACCTTGCATGTATCCGACCTCAGCATTTTGAGGGGCTATGGCATCTTTGATTATTTCCTAGCGCGCGAAGGGCATCCATTGTTTCTGGACGATTATCTCAATCGATTTTACCGCTCGGCAGCCGAGTTGTATCTGGAGATTCCTTTTGATAAAGCAACAATGAAACAGCACATTTACGACTTGCTGCAAGCCAATGAGGTAAGGGAAGCTGGTATTCGATTGTTGCTCACGGGAGGTTACTCACTTGACGGCTACACGCCTGCGGAAACCCCCAACTTGCTGATCATGATGTACGATTTGCCAGGCAGCGCCTGGGAATTTTCAACTCAGGGCATCAAAATCATTACCCATCCCTTCCAAAGGGAATTGCCAGAGGTAAAAACCATCAATTATTCCACTGGGATCCGCATGCTCAAAACCGTGAAAGAGCGGGGCGCTACAGACTTAATTTATGTAGACAAAGGCGAGTGGATCCGCGAATCGGCGCGTTCCAATTTTTTTCTGGTGCTGCCCAACCAGACCATCGTCACAGCCGATGAAAAAATCCTCTGGGGCATCACCCGTCGTCAGGTGATTGATGCTGCACGAGCTGCTGGCTACACTGTAGAAGAGCGCGATATGCACATCAGCGAATTGGAATTGGCAGAAGAAGCTTTTTTCACCAGCACCATCAAAGGGGTAATGGCCATCGGCCAAATCGACGATAAGGTTTACGGCGAAGGTTCGATCGGAAAGGTGACAAAGGCGTTGCAGGCGTTGTTTGTGGGAAAGGTGAAGGAGTATTTGGCGGGGAAGTGATAGAGAGATTACGGAAAAAACCTAGCTCTTGACCAAATTATTAGAACTCACAACAGGTAAAATAAAATCCTGAAAAACAGTATTCTGTAACCGATCCAAAAGCATTCCTCTTGCAGTAGAGTAGGAAATAGACGCTAGAGTGCCATGCAGGGATTTACTCAGGGTTAAAGCATCATTTTCCAGGCGAGTAAGCTCATCTAAATTATCGACATGAAAGGTGAAGTGGATGTTGTAACTACAAACTGCCGGAAATGAAGTCTCTGAATCAGCTTCTATCTTTAACTCCAATTCCGTTTTGACAAGCTTATCTCCCAAGTTAAGTGCAGTATTTAGCACAATATCAGTTCTAAAACCCTTTATGTCAACCGTTACAGAGCTGTTGGAATCGTCAATTGTTGCCCTGACGATTTTGACCTTGCGCAGTGCTATTTTAGCAGGATCAACAGTACCAAATGTACTCATGCTATTTCAAGTTCAAAGGGGTTAGTATCCATTTTTTCCTCATCAAATTCAGAATTAGTTGGGGTCTCTTTATTTTCAGTATAAACGCAGAATTTAGAGTTTGGGACTTTTTTCCAATCTTTTTCCTCACTCTGTGGCGTAGGGATTACCAAAATAATGTCTTCTTTTAATGCCACTTGCAACTTAGCAATTGTCTTTAACGTCAAGTTGTGTTCACCTTTAAGCCATTTGCTTATTTCTGATTCGTTTTTCTCTAAAAGCCTTGCTAAACCTTTTTGATTAAGCCCTTTTTGTTCTAGCAAGTAATTTACTCGAATCAATATATCTGCGTAAAGCCTGACGAAAGCTTTAGTTTCAGCAGGAACTTGTTCGAGTGCTTTCCGGTAAAATTTACTGGCCATAGTTAAAATATTATTATCTCCTCATTACCATCGAAACTGCGAAGAGAATGATTCGATTCATTAATTTCAATCATTCCATCTTTAATTTCTTTGAAAATTTTCCTCGCAAAATATTTGGCATCTCTGAATTTTGAACTCAAATTTTCACTGTCTTGAGCTGTACGTGCACTTTTGAGTCCGCCATTGAACAATATAACGATGCTTTTACAAATGCGGACACAGTATAGTCTCAGAACATTTCCTTGAAAATCTAAATCAAACTCATGTACATATGATGGAGGAATTGCAGTTGCTTCGTCTTCATGGCGTGTAAAGAAAACTGGAAGGGCTCCTTTATATTCTCCAATTAACTCTAACAAAGCCACAAGCTGTTCAAAGCTTTCTTTATAGTAATCTTGTTCAGAGAACTGTTCAAAAAATTTATCAGTTTCCGATAGCTCCTGATTTTCCCAACGGACGGTATAATAAGTTACCATTCGGGAATCAGCATCAAATATTTCGATTGTAAAACTATTCACTTTTAAGTTAAGTTCAAATTTTTTGATAAATTTTTATCCTCATTATTTCTCATTTCTTCCTGGCCTAAAAAAAAAGCCGGATCACTCCCCTGAGCAATCCGGCTTTCCCTATAATTTTTTTCTCAATTGCACTTCGAATACCCGCAACTCACGCAGCTCAGGCATCCTTCTTTGTACACCAATCCGTGTGGATCATTGCAAGAAGGGCATTCCGCTTTTACTGCTTTCGTTCCATCGGGTACCAGTGTTTTCAGGGCACGTACCACGCCATTTTTCCAAGTGTTGATGTAGTCATCGTCGGCATTGAGGCCTTCTACGAGATCAACTACCTGCTGGAGGGGCATACCCAGGCGGAGTACGCCGGAGATCAGTTTGGCGTAGTTCCAGTATTCCTTGTTGAAACTGCGGCTGAGGCCCTCGATGGTGACGCGGTAACCATCCTTGTCCATGAATTGGAAGTCATAACGGTTGCGGCCATCTTCACCTTTGGATTTGTTGACCCAACCTGATTCCACATAAGGAGGCAGTTTAAACGTATCGATGGCAGCACCTGTAAAGATCTCGTAAGGGCGACCTTCCAGCAAGCCGATTACAGCGATCCAGGGCTTGTCGTTGTTTTGGAAACGGACGATGCGTGCTTCCAGGCGATCGGGGCGCTCTGGGTGGTGGTTTTCACCAAAGACTGCGTGGCCATTGCCATTCGACTGGCCGTTGGTTCCTTTCTTGCTCTTTTTCTCTTTTTTCTCGTTGGAAATCAGTACTCCAGAGCGAGAACCATCGCGGTAAATGGTACAGCCTTTGCAACCCTCTTCCCAAGCTGTTTGGTAAATGCGCTTCACCATATCCACGGAGGTATGTTCAGGTACGTTGACCGTTACACTGATGGAGTGGTCTACCCATTTTTGGATAGCGCCTTGCATTTTTACCTTTTGCAACCAGTCAACGTCATTGGCCGTGGCTTTGTGGTACGGCGATTGTTCGATGATGGGTTGCAGCTCTTCCGCATTCATTTTGGTTACTGCATCTACATTGTAGCCATTTTGCGCCAGCCAGTCCAGGAATTTGTGGTGAAACACGTTGTACTCTTCCCAGTGGTCGCCTACTTCATCGATGAAAGCCACTTTCACGTCCTTATCGTTGGGATTGACTTTGCGGCGGCGCTTGTAGCTCACCATAAACACGGGTTCGATGCCAGAGGTAGTCTGGGTCATCAAGCTGGTGGTACCCGTAGGTGCAATGGTCAGCAAGGCAATGTTGCGGCGGCCATAGCGCTGCATGTCTTCATACAACTGCGGATCGGCAGCAGCCAGGCGCTGGATGAAAGGGTTTTGCGCTTCGCGCTGGCCGTCAAAAATCGGGAATGCGCCCCGATCGCGGGCCATATCCACCGAGGCCCGATAAGCGTTGATCGCCAGGCTTTGGTGAATTCTCACGGCCATTTCGATGCCTTCGTCGCTGCCGTAGCGGAAGCCCAGCGCAGCCAGAGTATCGCCTTCGGCAGTGATGCCTACCCCAGTACGGCGGCCACCGATGCAGGCGGTGCGTACTTTGTTCCACAATTCGTATTCCACATCCTTGAGGTCGCGTGCTTCAGGATCTTTTTCGATCTTTTCGATGATGCGGTCAATTTTTTCCAACTCCATGTCGATGATGTCGTCCATGAAACGCTGGGCCAATTGGGCATGCTTGGCAAATTTCTCAAAATTGAAGTACGCTTGCGGCGTAAATGGCTGCTCCACATAGCTGTAGAGGTTGAGCGCCAGCAGGCGACAACTGTCGTAGGGAGAAAGTGGAATTTCGCCACAAGGGTTGGTCGAGATGGTGCGGTAGCCCAGGTCGGCGTAGCAATCTGGCACCGATTCGCGCAATACCGTATCCCAAAACAATACTCCTGGTTCGGCAGATTTCCAGGCGTTGTAAATGATTTTGTCCCAAAGTGCCGAAGCATCAATCTCCTTGGTCATTCTTGGGTTTGGAGAATCTGTGGGAAACTGTTGCTGGTAGGAAGTACCGCCCATCGCTGCACGCATGAACTCATCATCGATGCGTACCGATACGTTGGCGCCGGTTACCTTGCCTTGCTCCAGTTTGGCATCAATGAAATCTTCGGCATCGGGGTGCCTGCTGGATACGGTGAGCATCAACGCACCGCGACGGCCATCCTGTGCTACCTCGCGGGTAGAGTTGGAATAGCGCTCCATAAAGGGTACAATCCCGGTTGAGCTCAGGGCAGAGTTCATTACAGGGCTACCTTTGGGGCGGATGTGTGACAGGTCGTGCCCTACGCCACCACGGCGCTTCATCAATTGCACTTGCTCTTCGTCGGTGCGGATGATGCCACCGTACGAATCGGCAAAATTGCCGATTACAAAACAATTGGACAAAGAAGAAACCTGCATGTTATTGCCGATGCCCGCCATGGGGCTACCTTGGGGGACGATGTACTTGAAGTTGCGCACCAACTCATAAGCCTCTTCTTCACTCAGCGGATTGGGGTACCGGGATTCAATTCGCGCGATCTCACTGGCAATGCGACGGTGCATATCGTCTGGGGTTTTCTCATAGATGTTGCCAAAGGAATCCTTTAAGGCATACTTGTTTACCCAAACGTTGGCGGCCAGGTTGTCGCCTTTAAAATACTCGGTGGTTGCCGCAATTGCCTCTTCAAAAGAATAGGTCTGAAGTTGTGTGATGTTTTCTTGGTCTTTGGCTATCATAAAACTTTTGGTTTGATCAGGAGTCCAATTTCTGCCTTTTTTTAGATTAAACCAAAACAAAACTGTGGAAAAGACTAACATTTTCTCCACAGGAGAATAAAAAAAATTTGACTCTTAAAGAAAAATTTATAAGTAACGCAGAAAAATTAACTTCCCGATTTTGGGTTTTGAATGGGAAGTCGAACGGTTCATTGCAAGTGAGCTTCCTATTCAAAAGCCTCTTAAAAAATCGGGAAGTAATTTTTTGCGTCAGCCGTAAATACAGCAGTTCGATTGTTAAATTAATGTAAACCGCAGGTAATCCCTAAAAAGACTTCAGCGGCGATGAAACCCTTGCTCAATTTCTCGTGTTCCTATGTTTGATTTGATATAAATTGATACACCTGCACTCATACAACTGCCATGAATTGGAAAGAAAGGATCCTCCTTATTCTGCTCGCTGCCCTCAACTTTACCCACATTCTCGATTTCATGATCATGATGCCTTTGGGCAACTACCTCATGCCCTATTTTGATTTATCGCCCAAGCAATTCACCATTTTGGTCTCGGCCTACACCATTAGTGCTGCGGTGTCTGGTTTCGGTGCGGCTTTTTTTGTAGATCGTTTTGACCGCAAGAAAGTGTTGTTGTATGCCTACGTTGGTTTCTTGATCGGCACCATTAGCTGTGGCCTTGCCCCTACCTACATTACGCTCCTTTTGGCGCGTCTATTTGCGGGTTTGTTTGGAGGTTTGATTGGTGCACAGGTATTGTCCATTGTGGCGGATAGCTTTCCTTACGAACGAAGAGGCACCGCCATGGGGATGATTATGTCGGCTTTTGCCTTGGCTTCCACGCTTGGAGTGCCTTTTGCACTCTACTTGGCCAACCTGGTTTCCTGGCATGCGCCATTTTTGTTGGTAGGCATCCTGGGAATTGCGCTGGTACCGCTATTGATGCGCTACCTTCCGCCAATGACGGGACATTTGCATGTGGACCACAGTACCCGACCCAGCAAATGGAGCGTCATCACCAATGTTATTGCCGATCCTTATCAGTACTGGGCCTTGATATTTAGTGGCTTGATCATGTTTGGGCACTTTTTGATCATTCCTTTTATCAATCCTTACATGGAGTTCAACGTGGGTTTTTCCAAAAACATCACCCCTTTGATTTATTTGGTAGGCGGCGTATCTGCATTTTTTGCTTCCAATATTTTGGGGCGGCTTTCCGATAGCTATGGCAAAGTACCCATTTTCATGATCTGTACTTTTTCGGCTTTACCGATGGTTTTGGTAATCACCAATTTGCCTCATTTGCAAGATTATATCCCTGGGCTAAGTTTTTGGGGGTTTCCCGTACAATCATACATTCCGGTACTGATGTTGTTTGGGCTTTGGTTTTCGGTAGCTACTGGTCGGGGCGTAACGTCCAGCGCGATGATCACCAGCGTAGTAAACCCGGAGCAACGGGGTGGTTTTCAGAGTTTCAACAGCAGCTTGCAGCAATTGGGCAGTGGATTGGCGGCATTGACGTCCGGTTTTATGGTAAGCAAAGATCCCGTTTCGGGCAAACTCCTGCATTACGATTGGGTGGGATACCTCAGCATTGTTACGCTGCTGCTCTGCATTTACCTGGGTTACAAGAATTTCAACCACCTGGAAAAGCCGAAGGTGGTTGCGGTAAGTAAGTGAAAAGTGGTTGTTTAGTTGATCCAGGCTGTTTTGGAATTATTCGCTAATTTAGCCTCCAACTTTATTAACACCTAAAACTTTACGACATGCTCTTAACCTTTATCCTTCTCTACCTTTTGATCACTTTGCTCATCGGTTGGTGGGCTTCGCAAAAGGTACATTCCACGGCAGACTTTGTGATTGCCGGCAAAAACTTGCCAACGCCAATTTTGGCAGCGGGTTTGTTTGCCACCTGGTTTGGTTCGGAGACGGTAATGGGCGCTCCATCCTCGTTTATTGAAGGGGGACTGTTGGGGGTAATGGAAGATCCTTTTGGGGCTGCTATGTGTCTGATTTTAGTTGGTCTTTTTTATGCCCGTCCGTTGTACCGCTTGAACATCCTCACGTTCAACGATTTTTACCGCATGCGCTTCAACCGCACAGCAGAGATCGTTTCAGCCATTTTTATGGTGCCTTCTTACTTTGGCTGGATTGCCGCACAATTGGTGGCCTTGGCCATTGTGATGAAATCGCTGGTAGGTTTGCCTATTTTCTACGGCATTCTGCTTTGCACCATCATCACGGTCATTTACACTTACATTGGTGGGATGTGGGCGGTATCCATTACCGATTTTGTGCAAACGATTATGATTGTAATTGGCCTTGCCGTACTCACTTTCGTGATGTACCAGCGCGTAGGCGGCTGGAACGGCATCCAAAGCAATGTACCCGATGGATTTTTCCGGTTTTTGCCCCATCCGGGCTGGAAACATTGGGTGGAGTACCTGGCCGCCTGGATGACAATTGGTTTGGGTTCCATTCCCCAACAAGATATTTTTCAACGGGTCATGTCAGCCCGCAGTGCCAATATTGCCGTACGCGCAGCAATTATTGGCGGCTTGATGTATTTCACCATCGGGTTTATGCCGTTGATCATTGGCTTGTGTGGCCGCATCCTGTATCCCGAAATGCTGCAAGGCGATCCACAGATGATCTTGCCTCAAATGGTTTTGGCGCACGGAAACCTCGCTTTGCAAATTTTGTTCTTTGGCGCTTTGCTTTCAGCCATTTTGAGTACGACCTCTGGCGCCATGCTGGCACCTGCTACGGTACTCGGCGAAAACCTGATCAAACCTTTCCTGAAAAATCCTTCTGACAAATTGATGCTGTCCATTATGCGCTTGTCTGTGGTGGCGGTAGCTATCTGTTCGGCAATCATGGCCAATCTGAATGCCAATATTTATGACCTAGTGGGCGATTCTTCGGCACTTAGTCTGGTTTCGCTCTTTGTACCGCTCACAGCAGGCTTGTTTTGGAAACGGGCATCCTCGGTTGGTGCAGTAGCCTCGATTTTGGTGGGCATGCTGGTCTGGGTTTTTTATGAATACATACAGCCGAGTGAACTCCCGAGCCTGGTGCCTGGCCTGATCGCTTCGATTCTGGCGATGTTGATCGGGAGTTGGTTCTGGAAGGACGAGAGTTATGCCACATTTGTAAAGACCGCACTACATCGAGAAAATCTTTCCTAATTAACGTTGAAAGTTTAGGGTTAAAAAAGTTGAAAAGATAGGGGTAGATTAGTATTCTTACATTTCAACTTTCAACCCTAAACTACCCATGTCTATCATCCTTCGCAACGGCACCATTTATCAGCCCCATCAAATCATTCCACAAGGAGACATCTGGTTGGAAAATGGCCGCATCAAAGCCATTTCCAGTGAACCCATCCCAAATGACGGCAACGCCAGCGTCATCGATGTGCAAGGCCAGATCATCTCGCCAGGTTTCATCGATTTGCACATCTATGGTGGCGGTGGTGCTTCTGTGATGGACGCAACACCGGAGGCCATCCAAACCATATTGCGCACCCATGCCCAATACGGCACCACGGGCATGCTCGTTTCTACGGTCACTGCCGAGATTCCATTGTTGATCAGCGCCTTGCTGGCCATTGATCAAACTGCACAGATCCCTACAGAAGAAACCCAAGGTGCCAAAGTCCTGGGTGTTCACCTCGAAAGTTGTTTTCTGGCGCCGCCAAAACGCGGCGCACACAAGTTGGAATGGCTGCAAACCCCTAGTATTCCCTTGTTTCAACAACTGCAAGCTGCCAGTGGAGGCCGCATCAAATTGATGACCATTGCCCCTGAATTGGCGGGTGCAGCGGAATTGATCGAATACGTTTGGACGCAAGGCGTAGTAGCCAGTTTTGGGCATACAGATGCCGATTACGATACTGCTGTAGCATGGATTCGTAAAGGCGTGCACATTTGTACGCACTTGTTCAACGCCATGAATGGACTCGGGCATCGCGCACCAGGTGGTGCCGGAGCTTTTTTGACCGAATCGGCTGCGATGGTTCAGATCATCCCCGATGGCGTGCATGTGCATCCTGCGGCCTTGGAAGTGGCTTACCGGGCCAAGGGTGCGGACAAAATTTGTCTGGTAACCGATTCCCTGATGGTGGCAGGTACCGATATTACGGAGTTTTATTTCTTTGACCGCCTGGCCAAAGCCACCGATCGCGCTTGCTTCCTGCCTGACGGCACTTTGGCAGGCAGTAGATTGACTATGAATCGGGCGGTAAAATTATTTCACGAAACCACCAGCGCCACCTTGCACGAAGCCTTGCACATGGCCTCCCTCAATCCGGCCAAAGCCATTGGTCTGGACCAACACAAGGGTTCTTTGGAAGTAGGCAAAGACGCAGATGTACTGGTAATGGATCACGACTTGAACGTTCACATGACCTTTGTGGAAGGAATGCTGATCGCTAAAAGCAATTAATTGAACTGATCTTTGGTCGAATTCAAAAAAAAGGTATTTTTACAGTCAACTTTGACCTTACCTATTGCTGATTATTACTGAGAATGGATTCCAGACTCAGCGTATGCAGCCAATTTCCACACCTTTCTTTTGAAAAATGATTTCGACCTGCGGTTCATTCCTCAGTGTCATTACCTATTATTCTATAATTCATGTTGGTAAAAGCTTATGCCAGTGCGGTACATGGGGTGGATGCCCGCACCATTACAGTTGAAGTAAATTCAGGTGGACAACCCGTGGTGGGTACCAATTATTACCACCTGGTGGGATTGCCCGACAGCGCCATTCGGGAAGGATTTCAGCGCATCGAAGCTGCGATTTTTAGTCGTGGCTACCGCATGCCTCGGGCCAAAACGGTGGTCAACCTCGCTCCTGCCGACATCCGCAAGGAAGGCTCGGCTTACGACCTGCCCATTGCCCTGGGCGTACTGGCTGCCAGTGGACAAATCAATGGCGATCGACTTGCAGAATTCATCATCATGGGAGAACTCTCTCTCGATGGCTTGTTGCGCCCCATCAAAGGGGCATTGCCCATCGCCATTCAGGCCCGCAAGGAGAAGTACAAAGGCATTATTTTGCCCAAACAAAATGCCCGGGAAGCCGCCATTGTCAACGACATTGAGGTGTACGGCGTCGAAAACCTGGAAGAAGCCACCGATATTCTCAACGGGCATTCGAGTCTGGAACCGGTGGTAGTAGAAACCCGCGATGAGTTTTTCCACAACCGCAGCAATTACGATGTGGATTTTTCGGACGTCAAAGGGCAGCAAAACATCAAAAGATCACTGGAAATTGCCGCAGCAGGTGGCCACAACGTCATCCTGATTGGGCCTCCCGGCGCAGGCAAAACCATGCTGGCACGGCGATTGCCCACTATTTTGCCCCCACTTACTTTGCAAGAAGCACTGGAAACTACCAAAATCCACTCGGTTTCGGGCATCCTGGCCACCAATGCCGCTTTGGTAACCACCCGCCCTTTTCGAGCGCCCCACCATACCATTAGCGATGTGGCGCTGGTTGGCGGCGGTTCAGACCCCATGCCGGGCGAGATTTCGCTGGCGCACAATGGGGTGCTTTTCCTGGATGAATTGCCCGAATTCAAAAGGAGTGTATTGGAGGTCATGCGCCAACCCATGGAAGAGCGTCGGGTGACCATTTCCCGAGCCAAAAATACAGTGGACTATCCGGCGAGTTTCATGCTGGTATCCTCTATGAATCCTTGCCCTTGTGGGTATTACAATCATCCCGACAAAGAATGTGTGTGCGGCCCTGGAGTGGTCAAGCGGTATTTGACCAAAATTTCGGGTCCGCTCCTGGATCGTATCGATCTGCACGTGGAAGTGACTCCGGTTTCGTACGATGAACTTGCCAGTCAGGAACGCCCCACCGAAACCAGTCAAGACATTGCTGCCAGGGTGGTCATTGCCCGGGAGATTCAGGCCAAGCGTTTTGAAGGCATGAACATCTACAACAACGCCCAGATGCCCAGCAGAATGGTGCACGAAGTATGTCAGGTTGACACCGCAGGGCAACTGCTGGTCAAAAAGGCCATGGAGAAACTGCAACTTTCGGCGCGCGCCTACGACCGCATCCTGAAAGTGGCCAGAACTGCCGCAGATTTAGCAGGTTCTGAAAAGATCCTGATTGAGCATTTGGCGGAGGCGATTCATTTTCGGAGTTTGGATCGGGAAGGTTGGGCAGGTTGAGGCAGTTTTTTTCATTTACTCACATGACGTGTTTTTACCCAACTAAAGCTGACTACACCATGAATACCAACCATCGTTTGCACTACCTCGTTCGCCGAACACACCGTTATCTCGGCGTTTTTATTGGCATTCAATTTCTGTTTTGGACACTTGGCGGACTGTATTTCAGTTGGTCAGACATGGACTATATACACGGGGATTACCAGCGCAAAGCCGCACCTATGCTCAAGGTGAACGATAGTTTGGCTGCGCCAAATAGGGTTTTGGAAAACCTGGCTGTGCAACATCCAATAGATCAAATAAGCAGTATCCAGCTCATCGACATCTTGGGCCGTCCCTACTATCGGGTAGAAATCGTGCATGGCATGCACCACAAACAATTCTTTCTGGCGGATGCCATCAGTGGCAAATTGCGCCCGGCACTGAGCAAAGTCGAAGCTTTAAAAATGGCTACGGAGCAATTTGTCGGCCAGCCCAGAGTCACCAAAGTTGATTACCTCAGCGCCACCAATGGCCATCACGAATACCGGGAAAGCCCATTGCCAGCTTATGCCATCCACTTTGACCACCCCAGTAAAACGACAGTTTATGTGGCCACAGAAATGGGGGCAGTCACCAAATTCCGCAACGAAAAATGGCGCATCTTCGATTTTTTGTGGATGCTGCACACCATGGATTATCAATCGCGCGACAACCTCGGGAATGTGCTATTGCGGGTATTTTCTATTTTGGGGCTGTGTACCATCGCTTCTGGCTTTTTTCTGTTTTGGTTGAGTAGAAAAGCCCCTAGAGTCTAATTTTTATCCCAAAAGAATACCCCAACGAAGAAGGATGAAAAATAAAAGCATCCGTCAATCCGAATATTTTCCATTTTGTAGTATACTTGATAGTCTAAAAAAATCGCCTACCATGCACACCAAATTGTACTGCCTTTTGTTTTGTCTTTCTATCGCAATATCCAGCCAGGCCCAAGCTACCCAAAAGCCCGTGCTGCACGGTCGCCACTGGATGGCCATCACGGGCAAACCGCTTGCTGCCACCGCCGGATCTATGGTTTTTCAAAAAGGGGGCAACGCCATTGACGCCACTTGCGCCATGCTGGCTGCCACTTGCACCATGTGGGATGTGCTCAGTTGGGGCGGCGAAACCCAGGCGTTGATCTATAACCCCAAAACCAAAAAAGTAATCGCCATCAATGCTTTAGGCGTAGCGCCGACCGGGGCTACTGCTGAATTCTTCAAAAACAAAGGCCTCAAATATCCTCCGGGCGATGGCCCACTTGCGGCAGTAACTCCCGGTACGCCAGGCGGCTTGATGACCATGCTGGCCGAATACGGCACAATGAGCCTCAAGGAAGTGCTGGCGCCCGCCATGCAACTCGCCGAAGGTTACCCCATCGAGAAGCAGACTGCCGATATGATGGAGCGCAACAAAAAGAAACTGAAAGATTGGCCTTATTCCAAGCAGGTGTTTTTGCCCCACCTGGGTCAGGATCGCGAAGCTCCGAACCCTGGAGAGATCTTCAAACAAAACGACCTGCGGGCTACTTTGCAAAAACTGGTAGACACCGAACAAGCTGCACTCAAAGCAGGCAAGTCACGCAAAGAAGCCATTTATGCTGCCAACGAGCGTTTTTACAAAGGCGACATTGCCCAGGAGTTTGTACGCGGCTGCCAGGAGCAAGGTGGACTCATCACCACTCAGGACTTGGCCAAGTGGAAAGTACTGGTGGAAGAACCAATGGTAACAGAATACAAAGGCATTCAGGTGTACAAACTCAGCCAGTGGACCCAAGGTCCGGCCATGCAACAAGCCTTGAACATCCTGGAAAATTTTGACCTCAAAAGCATGGGCTTCAACACCGCCAAGTACATCCATACCGTATACCAGGCGATGAACATGGCCTTTGCCGACCGCGATTTTTATTATGGCGATCCTTATTTTTCGCCGGAAGAACCCATCAAAGGCCTGCTTTCCAAGGAATACGCCCGGCAACGCGCCAAGTTGATGAATTTGGAGAAAAACGATCCTAAAGTCAAACCGGGAGACCCCTATCCTTTTGAAGGAAAAACCAATCCATTTGTACCCGTACTGGAAAAATGGGGCGCCAGTCCGGCTACGTCTGCGCTGGAACCTCAAAATGGCAGCATCTACAACGATCCGAATTACCTCGCAGGATTTTATGCGGGCACAACTTCCATTCAGGCTACCGATGAAGAAGGTTGGGTGGTATCCGTAACGCCCAGTGGTGGCTGGTTGCCAGCGGTAATTGCGGGCAAAACCGGCGTAGGCATGAGTCAGCGCATGCAGGCTTTTGTACTGGATCCTACCGAAAACCCTTTCAATGTGGTGGAGCCCGGCAAACGCCCACGGGTAACCCTTACTCCTACCCTGGCACTCAAAGAGGGCAAACCTTTTCTATCCTTTGCGGTGCAAGGAGGCGATTCTCAGGATCAAAACCTGTTGCAGTTTTTCTTGAATGTAGTGGAATTTGGCATGAACGTGCAAGAGGCTTGTGAAGCACCCAACATCAACAGCTTCCAGATGCGCAGTTCTTTTGACAACCACGATACCAAACCAGGCGATATTCTCTTGAATGAAAATACGCCACCCTGGACGCGCAAAGCCTTACAGGAAATGGGCTACAAACCGAGCTACGAAGCCCGCACCTCTGGCCCCATCAATGCCATCTACTTTGATTGGAAACACGGCAGTTTTTGGGGTGGTTCGAGCAATCATGGCGAGGATTATGGGATTGGGTGGTAGGACAGAAACGTTCGGCAGAGTTCGACTACCTTGGGTGATCTTTGAAATTTCTCACAGTCTAAAAAATATCTAGTTGGAAATTTCAAAGGTCACCCTTATGTCATTAGATCGTCTTCTATTTTACAATAAGTCGCCAATTCAGTTTACCTACTTTTTGAATTGCTGACAAAATCGCATTTTTACCCGTCAACTGAATAGTATCTTGCCCGTATCTTATTTCTAAATAATCCAAGTCAATGTGGTGGGCAGATGGTGTATACATAGCCACAACAGTACCGATAACTATTGTTTCCCCAGCGCTCAAAGTTACTTTATTCATTTCCAGCCCTCTAACTTCAATTGTATCCAATGTCTTGTTGCCAAGATATCTATTGTCAAGTGCGGAATAATAAATAACCTCAATCTTGCTCTTTGTTTGGTTTTCTAAAATCAGCTTGTGAACAGGATCACAGCTTGTCAGTGCAGATAGAATTATTAAACACAGTATACATGTCGGAGTCTTCATGCTGCTTGGTTTGAAAATGTCGCTTAAACGTGAGTACTACTGCTGTGCTGAAGGTTAGAAGGCATGAGAGATAGTGAGTTATTCTCTACTTTAATCCGTTGGGTTACCCCTAGGACGTTCTCCGTTTCTATCTATGTACTCTTGTATATGTTGCTTTTCAAGTCGTCTTGCTTCTCTTTTTCCAGATATATCCCGAATTAGAATTCGAGCAAAAAAACGTAGCCATTTGTCAATTCGATTCAGTGCGTTTACTTGTAATCGCATGCGGCTTGATGTACCATCATCATCAATAGGTTTGTAGCATATACCATATTTGAACACGTCATCATCTTTATCACGATCAATTATTTCGTAAAGATGATGAGGTTCTTCATTTTCATAAGAATTTCTGTGCGCCATACATCTGTCTTAGTAGTGGGGCAAAAATAAGTGTTTCATTTTCTTTGAGCCAAAGGATTAGATAAGAAACTTAAAATGAACCGTTTACTCATCTAATCCTTTGGCAAAATGAAACACTTGTTTTTTTACTGCCCCTTATTTCCACTTATCTAAATTACTTTTGGTTTCGTAGTTATAGAGTGGCGAATACTCAAATTCTCGGCCTGTCTTTTTGTTGTATGCCTCAGCAGCAATGGACAGAATATGTTCAAAATCTAGGTTCGCATCTAAAACTGACGGATCTTTCTCAATTTCTTCATAATACGCTCGCCCCTCTGCGACCACAGCACACCGTACGTATAAAAAATCGTCTACTGAAAAATAAGCATCTTCCTGTTGCTTCATGTATGCTTCTGCATGCTGTCTGGTATCTAAGTTGAATAATTTTTCAGATAAAAAATCCTCAAACAGGTAAATTGCAGATACAGGCATTTCGGATAAGGCATTTATTGCAGAACTTACAATGTCTGCACGCTTTTTCTGCTTCCAGTCGAATTGATCAATTAAGCTCCAAAACTGTTCTTCCGAAAACAATCCTTCTCCATGCTTGCTGCCTTCTAGTTTTATTTCAACTTGCCCAGACTCTCCCACTTTTTCCTCCAGTTCTTTGAAAAATTGTAGGTTTATATCCTTGATGTTAACTCTAAATACGGTTGTAGTCATGGTTTCATAAGTTTACTCCATTCTAACTTTCAAAGTTAAGCTTTCTAAAATTAAGGCAAAATGATCAACAATCCTAATTTTTTAAATCGCCAATTACAAATCCTGCCATGCTCCATCTTCTATTGAAGTACTCCAATCTTTCGCAAGCACCGTTTCACTTGCAAAATGGGTCACCACTAGGTTATCGTCTTCATGTTTGCGTAAGACGTGGAGCAATAATTGATGCTGCTCTTGCTTAGAAAGTTGATCAACAGCATCTAATAACTGCGAAAAAGCAACTTGGATTGGAATGGACAAACCAGATGTCATCAGTATCATTTTATACAAAAATAAACAAAAGCCTTGTGTGTTACAATTTTATTTTACCACAAAAAAAATGCCAACCGAACATCCTCGTCCGGCTGGCATCCCTTTCCTATTCTAACACCATATCTCGTTTAGCGTTCCTCCGCTAGCCCCCATTTCTCAGGAGACCGCCACAAGGCAGAGAGTAGCAATTCCCGCATAAACAGGAATTCTTTGGGCAGTTTATCGTAGGCGGTAGCAAACAATTCTTCGTGGTTGATCACCTCTTTTTTCCAGGCTTCGCGGTCGATGGTCATGATTTTATCGAAGTCTTCCTGGGTGAAATCTTCCAATCCGGTCCAATCCAGATCCTGGTAGCGGGGCATCCAGCCGATGGGGCTTTCCACTGCGGCAGCCTGTCCTTTGACGCGACCGATGATCCACTTAAGTACACGGACGTTTTGGCCAAAGCCTGGCCATACAAAATCGCCGTTTTCGTCCTTGCGGAACCAATTGACCCCAAAAATCCGGGGCGCATTGGGCAAATCACGGCCATAATCCAGCCAGTGGTTGAAGTAATCGCCGAGGTGGTACCCCAGGAAAGGCAACATGGCGTATGGGTCGCGGCGCACCTTGCCAATTTCGCCAAAAGCTGCGGCGGTCATCTCTGAACCCATGGTAGCAGCGAGGTAAACCCCAAAGTTCCAGTTGAACGACTGCACCACCAGCGGCACTGTCGTACTACGGCGACCACCAAAAATGAAGGCACTGATGGGCACACCTTCAGGATTGTTCCATTCGCTGTCAATGGCCGGATTTTGCAGTGCAGGTGCGGTAAAGCGCGAATTGGGGTGCGCACAAGGCTTGCCACTGGAGGGATCCCAGGGCTGCTTGCGCCAGTCGATCAGGTTGGCAGGGGGTGTTTTGCTCATGCCTTCCCACCAAATATCGCCATCGGGAGTAAGTCCGACATTGGTAAAAATGGTGTTTTTGGCCAAAGAAACCATGGCATTGGGATTGGTCTTGAAGTTGGTACCCGGAGCAACTCCAAAATAACCCGCTTCGGGATTGATGGCGTAAAGCCGTCCGCCCTCGCCGCGGTGAATCCAGGCGATGTCATCCCCTACGGTGGTGATTTTCCAGCCGTCCAGCCCCTCGGGAGGGATCATCATGGCAAAATTGGTTTTGCCACAAGCACTGGGGAACGCCGCCGCCACGTAAGTCTTTTCGCCTTCGGGTGATTCAGCCCCTAGGATCAGCATGTGCTCGGCCAGCCAGTGTTCGGTGCGACCAATCGACGAAGCGATGCGTAACGCAAAGCATTTTTTGCCCAAAAGGGCGTTGCCACCATAGCCACTGCCGTAAGAGACAATCGAGCGCTCTTCCGGGTAATGCACGATGTATTTCACAGTGGGATTGCAAGGCCATGGGCTGTCTTCTTGTCCCGGAGCCAAGGGCGCACCAGCCGTGTGCAGGCATTTGACGAAATCTTCTTTTTGATCGATCAGTTCCAAGGCGGGCGTACCCATGCGGGTCATGATCTTCATGTTGGCTACCACGTACTCTGAATCGGTAATCTGTACGCCATAGCGCGACAACTCAGAGCCCAGCGGCCCCATACAAAAAGGAATAATGTACAAAGTACGGCCTTGCATACACCCTTTGAGGAGTGGCTCAAGGGTCTTTTTCATCTGTTTGGGTTCAACCCAGTTGTTGGTTGGGCCAGCATCGGACCGGTTGATGCTACAAATGTAGGTGCGGTCTTCTACACGAGCCACATCACTGGGGTCGCTAAAGGACGCGAAGCAGTTGGGCCATTTCTCGGGATTGAGGCGAATGAAGGTGCCCTTTTCGACCAGTTTTTCGGTGATGGCGTTGTACTCTTCATCTGATCCGTCACAGAGGTGTACGGATCCTGGCTGGCACAACTCGATCATTTTATCGAGCCAGCGCTTGAGCTCCTTGAAGGAACCAGCGTAAGGGTTTTGAATGGTTAGTACTTCTTCCTGGAACATAGAAAGGCTTATTTTAGGGTTAAAAAATATAAGCATTCTACGGATCAGGACATTGAGTGTTTTGGGGTTGGCACATCGTTTTGCATCAACCCCAAAAACTTTTATTTTTTAGCGTTGAGTTTTTCGAGCACCACCTTGGTAATGTCGAGGCTGTCATTGACCATCAACACGCCAGTACCTGGTCCGTAGTTCATGATAAAATCGTATCCTTTTTCCTTGCGGATGGCGGTAAGCAGGTCTTTTACCTGCTTTTCCAGATCTTCCTGGAGTTTTTGACGTTCGGTCGCGAATTGCTTGGACAGTCGTTCTTGCTCGGCTACAAAGTTTTGCTGCTTTTGCATGAGGCGCTGCTGTTCCTTTTGGAGTTGAGCAGGGGCAAACTGGCCAGTTTGGGCTTTTTGCTCTGCGGACATCATTTCTTGTTGCAAGGCACGACCGCGGCTCGCCAGAGAGCTTTCAGCGCTTTTTCCCTTTGCTTCCAGTGCATCCAATTGCGCCTGAAATGCGGTGTATTTGCTCAACAAGCTATCGCCATTGACGTATACAATTTTGGGCGTTTGATCCTTTAAGATTATCTCCGTGGCTTTGCCTTTAGCCCCTGAGGCAGTCCCTGCAAAGTGAGCATAAAACAGGTAAGCAACCGCTACCAGCAATATCCATGTCAATACTGATGTGATGTTTTTCATTAAACGGCAGTTTTGAAGTTGATTTAACGAGGCAAAACTGCCATTATTTTTGGAAAAAACCCAAGAAAGTAGTGCTTTTGGCTTATTTCATGTGCAAGATCGGGGTTGACTTGCTTTGGATTGATGACCAAAATCATGGTAGCGCTAAAGTTTTATCATGATTCTGCGTTACAAGCCCTGGTTATTTATTCTTAACTTTCCTCGTCCGCTCCGGCCACCACCTCCCACCATTGATCACCCTTAGCCCAGCAGGCAAAGCAATCAACAACAAAGGCAAGGCGGCCAAAAAGCCACCAATTACGGCGATAGCCAGAGGTTGGTGCAATTGCGCTCCGGTGCCAATGCCCAATGCCAAGGGCATCAAGGCAATAATGGCACCTAGCGCGGTCATCAATTTGGGCCGCAATCGCGTAGAAATCGCAAAGGCTAGGGCATCGTCAACGCCACGGGTATGGAGGTTGTCGCGAAATTGCAAGACAGTAAAAATGGCATTTTCACCAATGATGCCTACTATCATGATCAGGCCAGTGTAGCTCCCCACGTTGAGCGGGGTATTGGTGAAATAAAGGGCGGCATAACTACCGGAGATGCCCAATACCGCAACCAACAATATGAGCAGCGAAACGCTAAACTCCCGAAACAGAAACAACATCACGCCAAATACCAATAAACTAGCCGTGAAAAGAATCAACAACAGCTCTTGAAACGACTTTTGTTGCTCGGCATATTCACCCCCGTATTGAATGTGGTAACCTGTAGGCAAGTGGAGGCTATCGATTAAAACGCGACGAATGTCGGACATGGTACCTCCCAGGTCGCGGTTGTCCAGACGTGCACTTACGACCCCAAGGGGTTGCAGGTTTTCGCGTACCACCTCTGCATCGCCAGCGGATACAGTGACTTTGGCCAAATCGCTCAATTGAATGCGTTTGCCATTGGGGATAAAAATGGGCAGTTTACGCAGTTGATCAATACTCAGGTTGCGGCTGCCGGGGTATTGCAGGCGAATGTTTACGAATTGTTGTTTTTCAAAAACCTGACCGACTACATTTCCTTCCAGGGCTGTTTGCACCTGATATTGCAGGTTGATGGGCGTAACGCCGAATTGCGCCAAAAGGGTGAAATCAGGTTCCACATTCACTGAAGGCCCGGCAATCACAATGCCATCAAAAACATCTGCTGTACCCCGAATTTTTTCAATCAAGCTGGCTGCTCGGCGAGAAATTATCTGCAATTGCTTTCGATCCGTTCCAAATATTTTGACTTCGATGGGCTGCACCGAAGCCATCAGGTCACCCAGCATGTCACCGATTACCTGACCAAAATCAATGATCAGCGCGGGTTGGGTTGCTTCCACCCGGGTGCGGATGTCGGCAATCACATCTTCGGTGGAACGCTGGTGGTCTTTTTTCAACTGGATCAAATAATCTCCAATATTGGGTTCGGTGATAAAAAAGCCCATTTGGGTGCCAGTTCTGCGGCTATAGGTAGCCACTTCGGGGATTTGGACAATAATTTTTTCTACTTCGCGCAGCATGCGATCGGTTTCTTCAAGGGTTGTTCCGGGAGGTGAACTGTAATCCAGCACAATGCTTCCCTCGTCCATATCGGGTAAAAAACCCGTTCCCAATTTTGGAAAAACCCAGGCTATCAGGCAACAAAGTAAAAGTATAAAAACGGCGCTCAACCAAGGGCGCTGGATAAAAAAAACCACCCATTTTCGCTTGACCTCCACCGCGGCATGCGCAATTTTTGTAGGTTTTTGTTTTCTTGAAAAAAGCAGATAAACGACCGGCAATCCCAACCAGGTCACGAAAAAGGAACAGGCCAGGGTGACCATCATGGTATTGGTCATTACTTTGAAATAGGCTCCGGCTACGCCGCTCATCAGCACAAAAGGCAGAAAAATAACCATGGTGCTGATCGATGAACCAATCATCGCCGGCAATAGGTAGTTTAATGCTTTTTGCACCAGGACAGGCGCAGCCTCGTCGGGATGTTCTTCCTGGGTTCGGTGAATTTGCTCTACCACCACAATGGCATCGTCAATGATCAACCCAATGGCGGCGGCAATGGCGCCCAGGGTCATGATGTTGAAGGTTTCACCGGTGGCATACAAAACCAGCAAAGTACAGGCCAGCGTAACCGGTACAACGATCAGCAAAGTGGCGCTGGCTTTCCAAGAACGCAAAAAAAGTACGGCTACCACAATGGCCAGCAGCAGGCCGATCCAAAGGCTATCGGTCACACTGCGCACTGCATCTTTGACAAAATCGGCCTGTACGTAATAAGGTTCAACCTGTACGTCCTTGGGCAAAATTTTTCGCAATTCGGCTACCTTGTTTTCCATACTATCCGACAAGGCAACCAGATTGGCATTGGGCTGTTTAACAATAGCCAAAAGAATGCCATCGCGCCCATTGGCGTTGATTTTTACATACTCCTTGGCTTCCTGAATCTGCACCTGTGCGATGTCGCGCAGGAGGGTAATACGTTTGCCGTCGTTGCTGATCACGAGATTTTCCAGGTCTTCCAACTTGTCAAACACGGCATCGGTGAGACTGAGGTACAAGTAGCGGTAATCGCTGAGGTAACCGTTGCTCTGGATGAAGTCGGTTTGACTCAGGATCAGGCTGATCTGGTCTGGGGTGATGCCCAGCGCGCTCATTTTGGGTACATCGAGTTGGAGCCAGTATTCTTTGGTTTTGCCGCCAATGACGCGCACTTCACTCACGCCTTCTACCTGTGAAAGAAAGGGCTTTATGGTAAAAAGGGCCAGTTGCTTGAGTTCGACTGGGCTGCGGTGATTCGCTTCCAGTGTATACCCCATGACGGGCAGAATGGAAGGATTCATTTTTTCGACCGACACTTGCAAATTGGCGGGTAAATTGGTGCGTATCTGGCTCAGTTTGCTCTCAATGCGCTGTTTGGCCAGGTCAATATCGGCATGCCAGTCCATGTAAGCCGACAATTCGCAACTTCCCCGGCTGGTGGTACTCCTCAAAAGCTTGAGATCGGGTACTTGCTTTACCGCTTCTTCCAGTGGTTTGGTCACGGCAATCATCATCTTGTCTACGGGTTGCTGTCCCGCATCGGCGATGATTTTGATTTTGGGAAAAGTAATTTCCGGGAAAAGTGCGGTAGGCAGGTTGCGGTAGGCAAACAAACCACCGAACACCAACAACACAGTCAGTACAGCAATTGGGCTACGGTAATTGAAAAAAAAGGGGCGATTGTGGTTGTTGGTGTCCGACATTGGTTTGGTTATTGATTGATGACTATCTTATTTTTCACTAGAAACCTCTAGCACTACAAAAGTACCCGGCTTTACTGCTGGCCGAGCATTGCCAACTGGCGCTTCACGCTCGGCTACAGATAGGTATAGCCGATGATTTTTGGGGTTAAGCGCAATGGTTCTTGCGCCTTTTTGGGTAGTTACTGTTTCGATTACTGCGTAAGCGTTGGGCTTTTTTTCTTCAATTACGGTCATGTTCCCTTCCCCGTTGGAAGTGTAAATTCGATGGGTGGAGGGATCAAAAGCAGCCCCATCACAGCCACTGCCAATGGGCAAGGTTAGAATTACTTTGCCCGTTTTGCTGTCAACCACTACCATTTTCTGGTTGCTGCATACCGAAAACAAGCGGTTGTTTTTTACATCAAAAGCCAAGCCGGTGGGTTCTTCGCCTGGAGTGACCGGCCATTCATTCACCACCTTTAGCGCCTTTGCATCGATAACGGCGATGGTGCCTTTGTCTTCGATGTTGACAAAAATGCTTCCTTTCCTATCCGTTACGGCAAATTCAACAACCCCGCTCAGTGGAATGGTGGCCAGAATTTTGTTGGTTGCAGCATCGATGGCCGTGATGCTTTTGCCACTGTGATTGAACGAAAACACGCGTTTGGTAAAGGCATCGTACAAAATGGCGTCAGGGTTTGCACCTGTAACTTTGAATTTTCCGGTAAGTGCCAATGTCTTGAGGTCAAATACCATCACGGAAGTATCACGGCCACAGCTGATAAAGCCTTTGTTGAATTCAGGTGCAACAGCAATGCCATGTACGCCTTTGGTGTCGGGAATAGCGCCTACGAGTTTGTCGGTGTTCAAATCGATTACCTGAACTTGGGTGCCATGGGATACATAGAGCCGTTGAGCAGCTTCATCCACCGTCAGATAATCCCAGGATCCATCGCCTTCGAGGTGGATCTGGTTGGTAATTTTGTAAGGAAACACGGAAGAGGAAATGTATGCGCTGGTACTGACTAGCAATACGATAAGGGCACAAAGTCCGAGAAATGCATTTTTCATTTTTATTGTTTTCGTTCAATCAATTAGACTTCAAAACAATCACTCTGGCGGTATCGTCAAGTCCAAAGTTCCCACTCCTCAAAATGCGGTCGTTGGGGCTGAATCGAGGCGAAACGATCTCGACCCGCTCGCCCGCTTCCAATCCTTTGCGGATGGGTACTCTTACGGCAGTGCTATCGTTGATGAGTTGCATGACCCACCACTCATTTTGCATTTCGTTGGTCAGTACCGCTGCTTTGGGCAAAGACAAGGCTTTAGGTCTGAGGGTCTTTATCCATAAGACGCGGGCAATCAAGTTTTCGGGTACAGTACTGCCTGCTGCGGATATCGGAACCTTGAGTTCAAAGCGCTGGGTTTGCGACACCAAATCAACCATGGGCAATGCAGACGAAACCGTGGCACGCAAGTGGCTATCGTCGGGTAAAATCAACTCAACGCTGCGATTTTGGGGTAAAAACTGGCGCAACTCAAAGGGCAAATCCAACACAAAAGCAAAACTGCTGACGTTGTTGATGATGGCCAATTGTTCCCCATCCTGCACATAATCTCCTGGCTGTCGATCCAGTTGAGCCACATAACCCGCATGGTTGCTGCGAATTTCAATCAGGCTCCGGGGGTGAAAACTGGTATCTACCCCTTCCAAAAGATTACCCAATGCGCTGGCTTCTTTGTTTTGTAGGGTATAGAGCAATTGACCTGCTCGTACATACTGCCCCAAGCGGATATTGCCACCCCTCAAGTAGCCATTGGCATTCGCTTTGATGACACTTTTTTGCAAAAAAGTTGCCGTAGCGTTCAGCTCTGTAAACTCTTGCATGCTACTTATCTCCACCATAGTGACCGTAACTGGTGTACCTGGCGGGATGGCGGGTGGCTCAAGAGTTTCCTTCGGTGCATTGCGTTGGCAAGCAAGCAACAGCGACAGCAGAAGTAAGGGTATATTTTTAAAACAGATCATCAGATCGAGATTTACATGGATCATTCCGGCGCATTGCGGAAATTGAGTTGATTCAAAATTTGGAGGCGACTGGTTTGGTTAAGTGCCAATTGGTTCTGCGCATTGAGTTGATTGCCGATGGCGATCAGGTAATCTATCACCCGGGCATCGCCGGTACGCAACAAACGCCCATTGGCTTCAATCAGCAAACGAATGTTTTGAAGCTGCGCCATTACAGAATTGTCCAATCGATCGAGTGCAGCCAGTTGCTGACGGGCCTGGGCGATCTCTTGCTGGTATTGTTGCAAAAAAAAACTCAGGTATCCCTGTCGGGTATTTTCTTGCAAAACGGTTTTTGCATGACGCAATTGGCGCTGTTTGCCATCGTAAATGATCAACGTAGCGCCGATGCCAACACTGAAACCAAAGTTTTTCCAGCCTTGGCTGAAAAAAGAAGAATTAAAGCCTGCGTCGGCAAAAGCGCTTAGTGTAGGGCGATAAGGGTTATCGATCAACTGATCGGCAGCCCTAATTTGCAGGCTATCAATGGTGTATTTGTGGTAAAAAACAGTATTTTCAACCGGTGCCAATGCAGGCAAAGCTAAAGCGGGGGCAGCCAAAGCAACCACGCTTGTATCCGTCAATCCGCAAAGGTAATTGAGCGTTGCCAGATCGTTGCGGTATTGAACTTCGAGTTGTTGCACTGCCGTTTCTTGTTGGCGGAGCGAATTCAAAAAAGCCAGATAGTCGGTTTGCCGATAGATGTTTTGCTCCGTCAAGCGCTTCAATACCGATTCCTGTCTGCGCAACAAATCAAGGGTTTCCTGATTGAAATTCAATTGCTGATTGGTACTGTACGCAATGATGTACTGAGATCCAATGTTGCGCCGAATGTCTTGCTCGGTTAAGCGGGCTGTGTTTTGGAGGGTTTTGTTTTGTACCGCAAGACTGTTGAATTGAGATTCCAGGTTTTGCTTGGGTACATAGATAGGTTTGCTTACTCCCAGGAGAGTAGTAAGAAAGCCTCCGTTGCTGATGGCGATATCATATCCGAAACCATTTTTAGTTGTTGGGGCAATATTGGCCGATGTACCCGCTACCAATTGAGGCTTTAAATTGGCCCTGATCAGTAAGCTATCCTGTCGATTCATCGCAGCTTGATTGCGCAAGTCTCGAAAAGTCGGGGTATTGCTGATGGCTGTTTTAATGAAATAATCCAGATCCCGTTCTTGGGCTAAAAGTGAGCTTGCACAACCAACCAGCAGCAAAAAGATATAGCGCATGAAAATCAATATTTTGTGAAGAATTGTACGGTGCATCAATATACAGAGTAATTTAGGAGGAAACCTGGATTAGATAGGAATGGCCAGGAGGACGGAATCCAGAATCTCTCCCATATTAAGGCTTAATTTTGTTTCATTAATCATATAAAAATTTCAACCATGAAAAAGATGTTGTTGTCAATGGCACTTTGTTTTGCCATGGGTTTTGTAGCAAGTGCGCAAAAAACACCCCCAACTGCCGTTGTCTCTGCTTTTACCAAAAAATTCCAGGACGTGAAGGGGTTGGAATGGGGCAAAGAGAAAAGTGGCGAATGGGAAGCCGAATTCAAAAAGAACGGCGTAGAAATGAGCGCTAATTTTTCTGCAGATGGCAAATGGCTGGAAACGGAGACAGGTGTCAAATTTGCAGATTTACCCGCAGCAGTTCAAACTGCGCTGAAAGGAAAGAAAGTAACCGAGGCAGCCAAAATTGTCCGTGCAGATGGAGCAACGATTTATGAGGCAGAAGTAAAAAACCAGGATCTGCTTTTTGATGCCAATGGGAAGTCGGTTTCTGGGGGCAAAGAATAAACAGGCTGGAGTCCTCCCAAATTCTGTAAACTTGAGAGGACTCCATTTTAAATAAAAATCTGATACTGAAGTGTCAAGCTGTTTTTTCGATCACCTGCCAATAAACGGCTGTTGCTGATTGTATAAGTGGGGCGATTCTGCAAATCCAGGGTAATTTTGGATTTATGCCCACTCAAAAACCAATTGATTCCTGCATCAAAAGTGTTGGTATTCAAGCCATTTAAGCGGTCGTATTTAGCGAAGGTTGCGGTGACGTAAGGCATCAATTGCCCATGACCACCAAGCAATTTGCTGGGCAACAAATAACCCAATTGCGTATAAACGGTAGTACCCGTTCCAAACATCGGCACTGCATTGCCGTAAGTAGGCCCTTGCCCAGCGATGCTATTTTGGGCACTCAGATTGCTGCCGTTGGCCGGGTTCATGATGCCGTTGTAGCGCAGGTAGTTGGTGCCAAAGTTGGTATTGATGTAACCGGCATAAGCAGAGATGGCGGTACCTTTTTCCTTGTTCAGCGGCATGTCCAAAAAGCTTTCAATGGCAAAGTGGGTCATGTTCTGATATGCGGTATCGTTGGCGCTGGTGCGACGCCACATCGCATTTTTTTGAAATTCTCCACCCACTGCAATATTGAAAATTTTCTTTTTGCCGAGGTAAGTTCCGGTCATGTAAGGGGTGTTGTGGCCTTCATGCTCAAAAAATTGCCAGATGAAATAGCCCTGCACCTGTTTGTGGTGGCCAAGCTGCGCAAAATTGGCATTGGTGGAAAGCGTAGGCAGTGCTTGTCCGTTGGAAGCAATCGGGAATGGGTCGCTCAGCACCAGGCGGTAATCCAGTTTGCCTACTTGCCCACGCGCATACAGGCTCAACTTGCGGCTAAACTCATCGGTTTGGTCTACCGTTGTTTGGAGACCAACCGGAACGTCCAGGGTCATAATTGTACCAATGCTGGGTTGGGAAAACCGCGAAAGCCCGTTGGCAATGGTCAATCCGCCACCCAATTTCAGTTGGTTTCCTTTGCTCACTTTGAATTCGCACAAGGCATCGTGGAAAAAAGCCGCCAACTTGCGGTTACTCCCCGTATTGAATTGTGGGTTGAAGTTGTTTTGTCCAAACTGAAAGTAGATGAACGCTTTGTCGGTGATTTGGCCAAAGAGCTGCATCCTGGTTCTGCGCAAACCGATGTCAAAAGTTTCTTTTTGCGCCAGACCTTCTACCAAAGTCCCGGGATTGCTCTGATTGTAGCGGATCCAGGTTTGGTTCAAAAAGGTGGCCTGAAAATAATGAGTACCCTCATTGTTGATGTTGAATTTTAAAGATTCCTTCTCGGCATTGCTTTGGGCGCAAAGCATGGTAGCTAGTAGGCTGAATGCCACTATGCCCAAGTAATTTTTCATCGGATGAAGTTTAAAAGAGAGTCGACTATAGAACAGTCGACTCTCGGATTAGTATGAAAAGACAATTTTACAAACAAATAAAAAAGAAAGAAAGATTGGTATAAAATATATTAGAAGGACTTTTAATCTTGATGGAAACCCCAAAAAAACATTCAATTGCGCTGAATCAAATCGTCGTTTTTGTTTTTGCGGGCAGCCAAGGGGTGATCGGATAAGGGCTTGTGTCGTTCTATTCCAGTCACTTTAAAATTGCCTCCATTCAGTTCATGCTCCCGCTTGTAGTTGTGCAGGTTTTCCAATACCGTGTGGTCTACGTAGCGGGATTTTTCCAGGTCGATTCGCACATTGGCACCTGAAGGAACTTTATCCAGGTGCTTTTTGATGTTGAGCAGGTTGCTAAAGGTAGCAGCACCACTAACTTCCAGTAAATATTCTTCTTCAGAGATAGACATCGCGATGGGCTGACGGAAGATGTACTTGAAAGGAACGCCCGAAGCCAATTGAATGATCAACTTCAACAAAATCCCAGCCCCGATTCCGATCAACAAGTCGGTACAAATGGTTGCGATAACCGTAACCAAAAAAATGGACAATTGCTCTAAACCAATATGGTAAGCATGCACGAACTCTTTAGGGGCGGCCAAACGGAAACCAACAAAGATGAGCATGGCAGACAAGGAGGCTACCGGTACCATTTTGATCAAGGGCGTAAGCAGCACTACAAATACGAGCAGCGAGATGCCTTGAAAGAAATTGGCCCAGCGGGTACGACCACCATTGCTGATGTTTGCAGAGCTACGTGCTACTTCCGAAATCATGGGCAACCCGCCCAAAAAGCCAGCAAAGATGTTGCCTATACCGACCGCAGTAAGATCCTTGCTCAAATTGGCTTTGCGCTGATAGGGATCCAAAAGATCAATGGCCTTCCCGGTAAGCAAGGATTCCAAGCTGCCTACCAGGGTAAACATCAAGACGTATTTCAAAAAGATAGGCAATAAATCACTGCTTAATCCAGCAAAACTGGCATTAAAAGCGAGTTTGAAATCACCTGGATTGACCAACGGCTTGAGGTTTGCGTAGTTGGGATCGTTCAGGTGGAAATAAAGTCCCATCAATACCCCGGCAATCAAAACCAACAAGGCAGGCGGAATGCTTTTCAGAGCCTTGATTTTGATGAACTGCCAGCCAAATAAAATAATCAAACTAACCAGTCCAATGATTGCCACGTGGTATTCCATGTGAAAAAGGCTATGAGGCACCATCGTGATCAGCTCCAGTGGTTCTTTTCCTTTTAATTCGGCAGGTGAAATCCCTACAGCCAGGTGAATTTGCTTAGACATGATGATGATGCCAATGGCAGCAAGCATCCCGTGCACCGCTGAAAGTGGGAAAAAGTCGGCCAGCTTGGCTACTTTCAGCACGCCAAACAATACCTGAATAGCTCCGGCAACTACAACCACGCCTAAGGCAAGTTTCCAGCCAAGGTCATTGTCTCCTTTGCCCAGCTCTTCAACTGCTCCAGCTACAATTACAATCAGACCGGCAGCAGGCCCCTTGATGGTCAATTCTGAACCAGCAAAGAATGCCACTATAATTCCTCCTACTATCGCCGTCATCACCCCCATGATGGGTGGAAAATTGCTGGCGCCAGCAATACCTAAGCTGAGCGGTAACGCGATTAGGGAAACCAAAAATCCCGACAATAGGTCTTTTGACCAATTTTCTTTAAATCCTGCCCAACCCGTTTTAGGGCGAATGATTGGTTGTTGTTCCATGACAAAAGATTTTTAAATCCTTGAAATTTTTAAATAAAATCACCATGCTGAAGCAGGTGGAGATTCCTGCCCAGTTAATGAAAAATCAATCGAATGAATCTTAATTGGGTCTATTGTAAAAAGAACAGATTGCAAGCATGTTTAAATGCGCTATTGTCTGCTCCTCGAAAGCGCTAGTATTCCATTGATAAATGTCAAAGGATGCGGTGGATTGCCTGGTACGTAAAGATCAATCGATACCTTGTCCAGAAAACTACGGTTCAAAGCGCCGCTACCTGCGAAGATGCCTCCGCTGATGGCGTCAGAACCAACGAGTACGACAATTTTTGGATCAGGTACAGCGTGGTAGCAAATTTCGGTAGCCTCGGCCATGTTTTGTGAAATTGGCCCGGTAATCACAATGCCATCGGCGTGGCGTGGAGAGGCAACAAACTCGATGCCGTAACGCCCCATGTCAAAATTGACGTTGCCGCATGCATTGAGCTCCGCCTCATGGCTATTTTCTCCGGCGGCAGAGATCTGTCGCAACTTGAGCGAACGCCCAAACATCGCGGTGATTTCTTTGCGGATTTTGTTTGGATCCAGTTCAATTCCATGAGTGTCTCCGGCGGCTACAATCAAGCGTTTGCGCTCATTGGTAGCCAGCCGATGGTCATTCGTGAATTGGATGGCCTCTGGATGCGCCATGGCACATTCTCCACAGAAGTAGCATTTCCCCAGGTCTATCGAAAGCGGATTCATCCCGATGGCCGCTACTGGACACAGGTCGTATAGCTCTTGCTGAACCTCTAGGCTAACCTTGTCCTGGATTTCAGGACGACCGCGAAAAGGAGCAGGAACCACCGCTGTGCGGGGATCCGGGATGAATTGCCAACCGTGTTGGCGCAGGATATTTATTTCTTCGATGATCATGTCTGGTCGTTGTTCGGGTGCCTACAAATCAAATCCACAATAGGACAGGTTATAGCTTTTGTTGTTGATGGGGAAATCTGAAATCTCCAAATTTCGCAAGCTCAGTGCCAGCGCCAACCAATTGTGGAAGGATGGATCTTTCACCTTGTAATGCTTGAGGTTGCCTTCCCCGTCGGTAACGGCACTGTGGCAAATTTCGCCCCGCCAGCCCTCAATCAAAGCCAAACTGAACATATTGGGTTTCATTTTATATTCCTGTTGTTTCAGCGGAGCGGTAGACTCCTGGTACAAGTATTGGCGCATGTCCAGCAAATTCCGTATCAGCGTGATCGATTGTTTGATTTCGAGTCTGCGCAGGGTAAATCGCGCCAATACATCGCCACCACTTTGCATTTCTGGCAAAACCTTGAGGGCTTCATAGGTCATGATGGGGTGGGTAGAACGAATATCGCGAACCAAACCAGCCATTTTCGCCGATTGCCCAACGGCACCGATCAACATCATCTGTTTCTTGGTCACTTTTCCAATGCCATCAAAGCGGTTGAGTACGGAAGGCAGGTGAAAAGTTTTTTCAGCCATGGCGTCAAAGCGAACTTCAAAGTCGTCAAGGAGTGCTTTCATTTTCTCCACCAATTGATCTGTCAAAGGGTAATTGGTACCTCCAGGACGAATCAGGCTTTTGCCAAACCGGTTTCCACACCAGGATTGGAAGAAGTTAATGACCGGCGTACGCAGTGCGCCAAAAACCGAATTGGCCAATTGGTAGGCGATGCCGATGTTGAGGTTGGAAAGATCAAAAATGCACATGGCGATGCGCTCCCACTCAAGTGCAATGCAGCGCTCCAGATCCAGCATGGCATTTTGCGTATTGGTACCCACCAAACTCTCGGTAAGTAAAGAAAAAGCGGTAGTGTGTCCAACTGCAGTGTCGCCTGCTATATTCTCCGAAAGGATAGCACGTTGGAGCATGCTGGATTTGTCCAGGTACAATTGCTCAATGCCCCGGTGTTGCCAACCCAGCTGAATCTCCAGGTGCAGTACCGTTTCGCCATTGCACAGGAAACGAAAATGCCCAGGCTCAATCACCCCTGCGTGAATGGGGCCTACGCCCACTTCGTGCAATTGGTCACTTTCTATTTTGTAAAAAGGGTAATCATTGACCTGCATATCCTGGTTGTACCTATTGAAGGCAAAACGTACAGGCTTGGCCCAAGGATGATCAATGAATACCACACCGTAGTTTTCAGCAATTTCCCTTTCATAAATGTGCATCGCCATGACGGTCGCACTGATGGCCTCCAGTTTAAATGGCCCACTGCCCATTTGTTCGTGAGAAAGCACATCAATGCTGCCATTGGAATCATCGGCAATGGCCGCAATAAATTTTAAACCTCCAGCAATGGGATAGGCATAATAGGCTACACAATGGCATTTTTCAGAGTGCAGCCAGGTCAATACTTGCGCTTTAAAATCCGCATAGGCCAATACTGGAATCTCCGCAATTGGAATCGCTTCCGCATTGTGCAGGCTAATGCTTTTTTGATTAGAGGTAAGTACCATGGCTCTTGTTGTTTATTGTGCGCAAGCTTGTTTCAGTAAATCAACCAAAAAAACCGGAGGATTAAATCCAATGTAAATCATCAATCCCAGTATCGTCAATTGTGCCGCAATTTCGAGGGCATCAACTTTCATCGTAACTATGTTCGTTTTGACTTGCGCGGTAATTCCGTACAACATATTCATGAGTTGTTTTCCCACGGTAAACAACACAATGGTCATCAAAACCAGAATCAAGGTCAGTACCCACCATTGTTTTTGCTGGGCAAGATTGGTGAAAATCATCAATTCTGTGCTAAACAGGCCCGAAGGAGGCAGTGCCATAATGCCAATAAATCCCAGCAAAACCACCAAAGATCCGATGGGGTTGCTGCGAAAATACGCGGCGTTGTTTTCTGGATGGTGGTGGTCATATACTGTGTTGACTTGTCCCATTTGCAAGAAAAGGCCCGCTTTGGCAAAAGAATGCAGCACGAGATGGAAAATTGCCGCGTAAAATCCAATTTGACCCATCGATAGTGCCACTAAAGCCAGGCCAACGTGTTCCAGGCCGGAGTAGCCCAACATGCGATTGAGGTTTTGGGTGCGTTGCGTTTGGGTTGCAGCTAAAGCGATTGAAATCAAACCGACCAACAACAAGATGTGGCTTGCCCAATCTGCTATAGAGGTTTGCATCACTGCTTGATACAAACGAAACACCGCCAAAAATCCAGCATTTTTCAAGGCAGTGGACATCAATACGTTTACTGGGTGCGGTGCAACCGTAGTGGCATCAATACCTACTGTATGGAAAGGGAACACGCCCATTTTGGTACTCAATCCGGTGACCATCAGCGCAAAAGCAACTTTGAGCCACAACGGATCAAGTTTTTTGGCATTTTCTAAAACTGCGCTAATGTGTAAACTTGCCCCTGATTCACGGTGCATGGCTACATTCAAAAACAGCAAACTGATCAATACCAGGGAAATCCCAACTGAACTCAAAAAAATGTATTTCCAGGTTGCCTCCAGCGAAAGTTTAGTCCGGTTGTGGTAGATAAGGGCAGCCAGAGCGATGGTGGACACCTCAATAAGTACCCACAAAATGCCGTAATTGTCTGCAAAATATACCCCGGTCAGCACGGTTACCAACAAGATCAAGGCCGCAGTGTAAATGCTGGCTTTGCGCTTCTCTTCCCATTTTTCGGTTTGGTGTTCCAGCATTCGGTAGCTGTGGTAAAACACCGGCAAACAAATGATGCTCAGTACTGAAGTGAAAATAAAACCCAATGCATCAAACTTAAAGAAAGTAGAGTCATCCTGCCCCAAGTGCAGCCAAGCATAATTGTTGAGACCCAATTGCGCTATAATAAATACCAGTACGGCAAGCACACTGGCCCAACGTTGTTTTACTCCGAAGGACAACCCACTACAGCACAAGGCAATCAATAAATAGATGGCAATCATATCTTGGACATTTTGACTTCATTTAAAAAGGTGGGGGAATCGAGTTCCCCCAACCCGTAACTTCGGGCGCTTCTCTCCAACGCCCGAAAAACCCCAATTAAGCTCTTGACTGAGTCGCTTTGATCGACTAAAAAAACGACTTACTCAATATGTTAATCTTTCAACTCCGAAAGATGCTCCAGCGTCGTTGCGCCAAAATTGGTACTCAGGCGATTGATGATCAACCCCAGAACCAATACTACCAGTACGATGTCCAACAGAATTGCGCCGTTGACGATGATGGGCATTTCGCCCCCCACTGCCAGCGTAAGCAGGAATATTCCGTTTTCCAGCACCAGATAACCCATCAAGTGGGTAAGAATTTTATCGTGTTTGACAATGAGCATCACTCCGGTAAGGATTGCGGCAATGCCCACTGAAAAATATTTTGCTTGAATGGCATCCGAAGATTCGTGCAATAAATGCCCGGCGATAAAGCTGAACGCAATGATCACAGCCATCCAGATGCCTTTGGAAAATCCGGATACCGGCGTGATACTTACCTTCGAAATTTCATTTCTTTTTTTAACCCGTAGCAAAAACAGCGGTAATATGACCGCCTTTACCACCAGGGTTTCGAGCAGGATGAAGATCAGGTTGACGATTTCAATATGGTGCAGTTGAATAATGGCCATTCCAAACAACAGAATCCCCTGAAGAATGAGCATATCAATTAGCCTCCTAACCCGGTCGGCAATGCCCATGTAAACCAATGTGAGTCCAAATGCGAGCAACAGCAGCATGTGATCTTTTTTAAGGGATGATTAAATCCGGTTTGCAATAATCATGATGGTAAAAAAGAACAGCAGCGAAACCGCTGAAAGCGTCAGGATAAACTGTGGGTTGCGGGCCATTTTATTGCGCGCCCGGAAAGATTCCAATAACCCCACCATTACCCCAAACAAAAGCGAGACAATCAAGGCAAAACCGATGCGCAAGCCAATTGGAAACCAATCAGGTACCATCAAATTGGACAAAAGACCAGCATAAATGCCAAACTTCAACCCATTGGTTGCCATGATGATCCCAAAATCATACCCACTGTTGTCGAGTACCATTACTTCGTGCACCATGGTCAACTCCAAGTGAGTGCGCGGATCGTCTACAGGTAGGCGGCTGTTTTCAACCATTGCTACCTGTCCCAGGATATAAGCACCCAGGAAACCCAATAATATGGAGTACTGAGTAGTCTCTTGAAATTGTCCGAAAATATCTACAAAAGAAGAATGTCCACTGAGCAAAGCCAATGAACCCATCACGATAAAGAAAGCGGGTTCGGCCAGCATAGAATACAAGGCTTCCCGATTGGCACCCATGCCTTCAAACCCACTGCCCGTGTCCATGGCGTTCAGGATAAGTAAAAATTTACCCAAGCCCAGGAGATAGGCAAAAAACACAAAGTCGCCCTGAAAATGCAGCATTCCAGGTATGTCATCCAGCGGAATGAAGGCCAAAGCAACCAAGGCAGCGGCAAAATTAACCGTAGGCGCGTATTGAAAAATGTAGCTCGTGGTGGTGCTGTATACACTTCCCTTTCGCAACAAGCGCACAATGTCGTAAATGGGTTGCAAAAGACCAGGCCCTTTGCGGCCACTCAGTTTGGCTTTGGTGATGGAGATGACTCCCGGAATCAGCATCGCACAAAAAAAGTAGAGGATATAGATAAGTATGGACATTTTTCTCTATTTAAAGTAAGTTCAATAAACTCATGATGCCAACGACGATCAGGAAAACCAACCCGTACCAGAGGTAATGCTGGAGTTTGCCCGACTGAAATACCGCAGACAAGCGGAGGTAATGCAACAGTGCCATACCCGGTTTGTCTACCAAAATTTCTTCCAGTGGATCGTGTTGATGGCGATCAAAATGATGGGTCTTCGGAAAAATTTCGGTTTCCGCAAAAGGGGTATAGTGCGTTTCTACGCCCAAAATAGGCTCGGCCAATTGCACAAAATTGTCGGCAAAGGAAGTAGCGGTATATTGATGCCGTGCCGGATCTGCTCCTGTATAGCCACAACCCCAGGTTGGCCCAAAAGCGACCTCCACTCTCCGCTGTTGCAGGTTGCGCAGCAAAGCGAGTACCACAAACAGGAGAATGAAAATCCCCGAAGCTGTGCCGATGTAGCTCAAGGTATTGAGGTAAGCAACCGGCAAGGACGTATCAGGCAGATATAGTTGACTCACTTTTTCAACGTAGTACACAAAAAATCCAGGGAACAAGCCAATCGCCAGAATAACCACCCCGATCAGAAATTGAGGCAACAGCATGCCCAAGGTCACTTCATGGGCATGTTCAGTTGAATCACTGCGGCTAGACCCCAGAAAAACGATACTAAAAACCTTGGTGAAACAAAAAATCGCCAATCCCCCAATCAAAGCAAGACTTAAGATGACGCCCAACAGAATCAGCGCCTCGTTCATGTCTCCTGCCCCAATGTGGGTAAATGAGCCATAGTAAATCAAAAATTCAGAAATGAACCCATTAAACGGCGGCAACCCGCATATCGCCAATGCCCCCAACAAAAACAGAAAAGCAGAGTAGGGCATTTTTTTGATCAGCCCACCCAGTTTTTCCACATAGCGGGTATGGGTTTGTTGGTACACCGATCCGGCAGAATAAAACAACAATGATTTGAACAAGGAGTGGTTCAGAATGTGCAATATCCCTCCAGCGAAAGCCAAGGAAGCCAACACCGGATGCCCCAGTGCGTAACCAATCATGCCCAATCCGATGCCGATACCGATGATGCCAATGTTTTCTATGCTGTGGTAAGCGAGTAATTTCTTTATGTCGTGCTGCATGATGGCATAAATCACTCCCATCACGCCAGAAATAATCGATACAATCAGAACTACCGTGCCTAAACTCATCCAATGTTCTTTGGGCAAGTAGATCAGGCTGCGCAAAATTCCGTAAATCCCCATTTTGATGATCACTCCCGACATTACACCAGATACATGTGAGGGGGCTGCCGGGTGAGCGTGGGGCAACCAGGTATGCAAGGGCATGAACCCTGCTTTAAAAGCAAAGCCCACAAACAGCATCAAAAAGGCTTGCACGGGCATTTTGGTCTGGGCAATGCCGCTAAAGCTAAAAGTACCTCCTTGTTGCTGGATCAACAAAAAACCAATCAAAATGAAGATAAACCCAACGTGCATTTGCACCAGGTAATTTACCGCAGCATGCACGGATTCAGGTTTTTCCCACTCAAAAGCAACCAATACAAAAGCCGCCAACGTCATCAGCTCCCATGCAAACAAGAAAGGCGTCCCCTGTGGAACCATCACCACAATCAACATGGCGAGGTGCAACCAAAAGTAAACAAACCGATGCAAAGACAATTCCAGTGCGGTTTTGGTAGCCTCGTAAGGCTTCAAATATCCCCCCGAATACCAGGAACCAGTAAGCATGGTCAGGTTGATCACCATTACATAGAAAGCACCCAATGCATCCATTTCCAGTCGAATGGGTACTCCCAATAAATAAATACCCGTGTCGAGTGCCCAGTTGTGTCCATTAAAAACCGATAATGCAATGCCAGAACTGGCTACAATTGCAGCAAGGTGCAGCACCATGGCTCCCCAGTACCGCATTTGGCCGCGCAGCAAAAACAGCAGCGGAGACAGTACCATCGAACCAAGTAAAACCAACTGATTTGTCATATCGATCTATTTACATTATCCATTTAAAAGAAGCGGTATTTGCATCTCTTAGGACAGAGCAAATTTCACCAATGTGTCCGGCATTTCAGCGGCAAGTTTGCCCGCTTTGGGGGTCATGCAGCCCGGTTGATGGAACATCTTTCAAAACCAAGCTGCAAAAGCTCGCTGCATTTGCTTATTTTTGAAAAAAATAGCACTTTGGTCTTTCAACGTTACTTCCGGCAAATTGCCATTTGGGGCACTTTGGCCATCACTTTTTTCTTCATGCTCAATAGAGCAGTAGACAATGAGTACAAGGATGTCTTGCAAGCTTTTATCGATTTTTTGGTACTGTGTACTTATTCAGTATTGATTTGGCAATTCAACTTTTGGCTGGATAAACGCGAATCCCAACTCGCCCTGGTTTTTAAATCCAGCACATCTCGATTAATTCTGCAAAGTGCAATCAGTCTTTTTGCGGGTGTCCTGCTGGTGGTGGTGGTTGAACTTATTGTACACGAAACCATCAAAGAAGAAAAAGCACCGCTCATTTTCTTCATTTTCAGAGGCGTACTCATCAACATCATTCTCCAGATTCTTTTTTACGCGGTACGTTCAGTCTATCAATTTCAACAGGTTCAGGTAAAAAATGCGCAGTTGATGGAAATGAGCGCAAAAGCACAAATGGATCTGCTGCGGCAACAAGTCAATCCTCATTTTTTGTTCAATGCCCTCAATACACTTAAATCGATGGTAAAGTCGGGAAGCCCCAATGCCCAGGAATTCATCGTTCAACTGGCGGATGTTTACCGTTACTTGTTACAAAACAACCAAAAAGAAAGTGTTTCTGTGCGCGAAGACCTATCGATTGCGCGCTCTTATGCAAATTTGATTCATGCACGTTTTGAAGACAATTTCAAACTGGAGGTTTCCCTTACTCCAGATGTTTACGATACCCTAACGCCTCCCAACACTTTTCAACTGCTGATCGAAAATGCCATCAAGCACAATATCATTGGAGCAGGAAAAGCGTTGTTGGTTAAAATTTACAACGATGAAAATTACATTGTGATCAGCAACAACCTTCAACCCAAGCGCACGGTTGAACAAAACACTGGACTTGGTCTGGAAAATATTCGCCAACGGTACAAATTGCTTTGTGGCCGCGATATCAAGGTGAGCAAATTGAATCAACAGTTTGAAGTATTCTTGCCGATTGTGGGGTTACGTGAAGTTAATTAACAATGAGTTATTTAAAAATTAACCTATATTTCATCTGAAAAATTAATCGAGTTAAAAGAAATTATTTTGAGAATTATCACTTTGATTTTTATCTTGGTAGCGATTTACGAACATTGTCCTCAATTATTCAACATTATCTAGCAGCGTCTGAGGTCTCTTAATCGTTCTCTTTAAGATGCTGCCCAATAAAAAAATCGTCTCTTCCCCTGAATAATTGAAATCAGATTGCCTTTTTTTTCCTTTAACCTCAATTAAAACTTAACACTCAAAAAGATTTAACCTAAAATTAAGGTTGAATTTTTACTGGCGTTAAGTTCAGTCATTTAACCTTTTCACTCCAATTGTCTACTCTCTCTGCTTTTGCACTGCAAAGGCCTGGGTGTGGTATATTTTTTTTCATTTTGATTATTTGCAAAAAACGAATTTAGTATGAAAAAAATCTTACTAGCACTTACGCTGGTATTCTTTGCTATGGTGGGAGCCATAGCTCAGAAAAGCATCAGCGGCAAAGTGACCGACCAGAATGGCCAGCCCTTAATTGGTGCCAGCATTCTCGCAAAAGGCACCACCGTGGGAACTGTTTCGGATGTAAGCGGTAGCTACAGCCTCACGATGCCTCCTTCTGTAAACGTAGTAGTAGTCAGCTACACTGGTTTCACCACCCAAGAACTTACGCTAGGCGAAAGCAGCTCGCTTGATGTATCCCTTAAAGAAGGCATCAACCTGACCGAGATGGTTGTTACTGGTTCAGGGGTTGCTACCAGCAAAGCCAGACTGGGAATTTCGGTAGAAACCATTTCTGCCAAAGACCTGCCTGCAGTACCATCTGGCTCAGTCGACCAAGCATTGATTGGAAAAATTGCCGGTGCACAAATCAGCTCGGTAAGTGGTAGTCCAGGAGCCGGGGTAAATATCCTGCTGCGGGGCATCAACTCCGTTAACCGCGGTACTTCGCCAATGATTCTGCTTGACGGACTACAAGTGGCGGCTACGGATTTAAACTCACTTGACCTGAACTCCATCGACCGCATTGAGGTTGTACAAGGTGCGGCTTCAGCTTCGATCTACGGTGCCCAAGGCGCCAATGGGGTCATCCAGTTGTTTACCAAAAGAGGAAAAAGTGGCAAACTAAACGTCGACTTCTCTTCTGGTGTCACCAACAACATTTACCTCAACGTAGGTGGATTGGCTAAATCATCATTACATGGTTACAATACCGATGCCAGCAACAACGTAGTAAATGGCAGCGGCGTACCCTTGGCCATTGATCCAGCAACGGGTGTTTACAACGCCAATCTGGTCTGGAACAGTACTGACCCTAACAACAAGACCGACAAGCCTTACAACGCTAATTTGAAATACTACGATCACTTCAAGGAGTTCTTCTTACCCGCCAATACCTTCAACAACTCTGTGTCTATTTCCGGCGGCGCTGATAAGTTTGACTTCAGTGTATCGGGTTCAAACAACCGCCAATACTCCAACTTTGCCAACAGCGGGTACAACGACCGCAGCAACATGACCATTAACGTCGGCGCAGAACTGGCCAAAGGCTTGCGTTTCCGCAACACCACCCAGTTGGTACGCACGTTCAACAACTTAAATGGCGACGACATCATCTATAACATCTTTAACACCCGTGCTTTTACCAATTATGGCTTTCAACTTCCTGATGGCTCTTATACGGTTGCGCAAGGGGATGCTGCCGGGGTAAATGGCTCTAATCCCCTGTATTTTCAGCAATACCGCCAAAATAAAAGCTTAAAAACCGACATCGTCCAAAACTTCAACCTGAACTACAAATTCGCCAAATTTGTAGAATTGGATGTAAAATACGGCATCAATTACCGCAAAGATGACTTTGTACGGACCGTAGCCAACCAGTCAGGAAACGCCAACTCCAATGAGGTTCAAAACTGGGTCGGCTCGGCCATTTCACCAGATAATACTGGCGGTATTGACAAGTATTTTTATAGCAACTCTTTCCAAAACTTCCTGGGAACAGCTTACATCCGTACTGATTTTCAGAAAGACTTTGGGATGAAAATTCCGATCTTAACCACTACCCAGGTCACCTTTGATCACCGTAGACAAAAATATACTGCGTATTCAGCTGCTACTGCGGGCTTGCCTACTTACACTCCTTTCACCGGAACACAGGGTACTTCTTTCAAAGTGCTTGATGATTATACCGAGCCTTTTGTAACCTACGGTTTCCTGGTCAACCAGAAGATAGAATTTGGCGACATCGCCGGGGTATCTGCGGGGGTTCGCAGTGATTATTCTTCTGCTTTCGGCGAAGGTTCCAAGCCATTTACTTTCCCACGTGGCGACGCTTATTTGCGTTTGTCTTCTTTGGATTTTTGGAAAAATGGCGGTTTGGGCAGGATCATGCCTGAATTCAAATTGCGGGCTGCCTATGGCCAGGCGGGTATCCAGCCAAGACCATTTGACCGTTACGTGACTTTGAGTACCCGTACTTTGGGTAATTCCAATGGGTTCTATTTCAACCCTGCTCAAAACAACCCGGCATTGGACGTAGAAGTGTCTGAAGAGCAAGAAATAGGTACAGACATCACCTTCAATGTAGGAGGTGAAAATAGCAACTGGCTCAATAGCCTGCGCTTGTCGGCTACTTACTGGAAACGGACCACCGACAACGCCATCTGGGACGTAAACGTGGCACCTTCTGCTGGCTCCGGGGCCTTGAAAACCAACGCCTTCTCTCTGGGTTCTTCCGGGCTACAAGCATCTTTGAATGCCAATGTTTTCCGTGGTAAGGATTTCAACTGGAACTTTACCTTGAACTTCACCAAACAAACTTCACAGATCAACTCGGTTGTAGACAACCAGGAAATTGTGATCGTTTCCAGTGCGGGTAGCACCAACTACGTATTGCGTGGTGGTGAAAAAATTGGGCAATTGTACGGTTACTTCATGTTGAATAGCATCGATCAGAAAAAATCGGACGGTACGCCTTTCATTGCTGCCGACAAGCAGTCTTTGTATACCTTGGGCAGCAATGGTTATGTCATCAACAAAGCGACCAAGTTTCCTTACGTAACGCCTGACAAATACAGCTTTGGTGATCCCAATCCAAAATTCAACTTGTCGTTCATCAACGACATCACCATTAGCGATTGGTTGACGTTCTCTTTTCAGATCGATTGGGTTCATGGCAACCACCTCTACAACCAAACCAAGGAATGGATGTACCGCGATGGTATCCACAGCGATTATGCACAACCTTTCACCATCGACGGCCAAACGGGAGCATGGACAGCATTCTACCGCGGCGTTTATGCTGCAGTACAGCGCAACGGCACCAAGAGTTATTTCTACGAAGATGCTTCTTTTGCCCGTTTGCGTAACGTAGCCGTAGCCGTAGATTTTGCTAAGGTGACCAAATTGCCTGTACTCCGTAAGCTTCAGCTGGTCTTGTCTGGTCGTAACCTCGTCACTATTACCAAGTACACCGGTATGGATCCTGAGATCGGTTCTGGTTCTACCAACTCAGCATGGGACCGTGGTACTGACCACAACACCATGCCCAACTTCAAGGCTTACCAGGCTACCCTTAATTTTGGATTCTAACTTTAAATCTTCTACGCAATGAAAAACATCAAAATATTACTTTCCATCGTGCTGCTGTTGGGGCTGTCTGTTTCCTGTAAAAAGGAACTGGACATCCAGAATCCCAATCAACCTACTGTAGGTAGCGCCAATTCTGAATCGGGCATCATCGCGTTGGCCCAAGGCGGGGTTTATGTCAATGGGTTTCGTTCCATTAACTTTGGCGGTTTTTCGGGTACATTTTTTGGAGATGGCTGGGGTTATCATGAGATCATGGCCGATGTGCTTGCGGCCGAAGCCGCCAACCAGCGGATCAACGAAATTGGTTGTCCAAATTACGTGATCACCGATAATGGCACCAAGATCATCAACCCAAACTCACCTACGGAGCAGACGCAGATGCTGCGCGAGGTGAACATCAATGCCAACGCCAGTGACAACCCAATCGTTTACGAATGGGCTTACATGTATGGCTTGAATACCGCTTGCAACAACATTTTGGGCTTGGTTGACGGGGTTACGTTTACGGGAGACGCCAATGCCAAAAAAGGAGTTTTGAAAGCCTGGGCTTACTGGTGGAAAGGTTATGCTTATGCCCGGATTGGATCCATCTACTATGCTGGCATCATCAACGATGCCGTGTCTGGCACCAATAACAAATATGTCACGAAGGAAGACATCATCAAGGAATCCAACAAGAACCTGGACGCAGCGGCAGCAGCGCTGAACGGTTTGGCCGCAGGTGGTGAATACAGCAAAGTATTAGGTGCTTTGATTCCTGACTTCTTTCAGGTAGGGAAAGGTGGTGTGTTGACTCCAGATATGTGGAAGCGCAACATCAACACCATGAAAGCACGCAACATCCTCGTGAATACGCGTAGCAAGGACATGACCCCCGCGCAATGGAGTGCCATCCTCGATTTAACCAACAATGGCATCAAGGCTGGGGATTTGGTGTTTACTGGTCGCTCTAACGCTACTGCCGACTTCATTTCTGCCACCGGTAATACTCCTGCTTCACAGTCTGTCGGAGCCACTAACGTGGGGGTTTCTTATCGCATCAGTGAGCGCTTTATCCAGGAATTCAAAACAGGAGATAAACGTTTGGAGAACAACTTCAACAACGGGCCTGCTGCTCCATGGATTGGCAACAGCGACCGGGGTAATGTATTCAATACTCGTTGGGGCATGGTCGGTAATGGCAAAGGGCTTCCAGGTGTGATCTTTTATGGTTCCAGAGACGTAGGCGCTTACGAACTGTATCTGGCTTCCACTTACGAAGAAAACGAAATTACCAAAGCTGAAGCTTTGATCAATAGCGGGAAAATTGAAGATGGATTAAAGGTCATCGACGCAATTCGTACCCTACAAGGCGCTGGTTTGGCTCCTGTAGCAGGTACCAGCCTAAGTCTGGCTGCGGCCAAAGAGGAATTGCGCAGAGAACGTCGGGTCGTTCTTCCTTTCCGTGGATTGTCCTTCTACGATGCCCGCCGTTGGGGTGTTATAGACGACATCAGCAAAGGAGGAGGCCGTACCAACGCCGTTGTTTTGGACAAGTTCAACATCTTGAACACCAAAGCAACCATCAACTACAATTACCTGGATTATTGGGATGTGCCAGACAACGAGTTGGCATATAATGTTCCTGGTGCAGGTAGTGCAGCTGTTAAAAACCCTAAGTGATGATAAAAAAGCTCCCTATGAATTACCCTGTGGTGATTCTTTGGGAGCTTTTAATAAGCATCTTTTTACTATCTGTATTGGAGGGTGAAGTCTTCTCTTGAGAGGGTTTCACCCTTTTTATCGCTCTTATTACCTCGCATCCATCCAATGCAAAAACTCACTGGCTTTGGCTTTGCTCACAGTGATTTGATCTGGGCACTTTACGGTAGGTTTGATTTTAAGCTTCCGGGCAAAATCCTGCTCTACGGAATCGATCAAATCAAAATTGATGAAGTGCTGGCGGTTGGCGCGGTAAAATTGCTGAACGCCCACCATACGCTCGATTTCTTCAAGCGAATGAGGTACCAGGTAGGTATTGCCTTTGAAGGTTTGCAAACAAACATCCTCCCCCAGGATGTAGAACAAGGCAATTTCTTTGGTAGGAATGGGAATGAAACTCCCTCGAAATGACACTAAAAAATTACTCTTCAAACCTCCACTGCCGCGCAAGGTGTCTATGGCTTCGGCCAAAGTGCGCAAATCAGGGCTATCGGCTCGGTAAAAAGTAGCCAGGTTTTTTACTTTTTCCAGGGCCAGTCTTACGTCAGCAGTACTGAATGGCTTCAAGACATAAGCTACGCCATTGGTTTGAAATGCCTGAAGGGCATATTCATCGTAGGCAGTACAAAAGACCACCGGACAAGAGATGGTGGTTTCCTTAAAAATGTCGAAACTAAGCCCATCCGCGAGTTGGATGTCTAAGAAAATAAGATCAGGTGAGGGCGGATAAGCCAAAAAATTGACTGTACCTTCAATGCTGTCGGTGATGCCCAAGATCTGAATAGAAGGATCGATTTCCTGCAGAGTTTCGCTCAAATCCTGGGCAGTCTTGGGCTCATCTTCTACGATCAGTACTTTCATCATTCAATGATTTCTGGATTCCTATTTCGATGGTACATAAAAAATGCCATACCATCAAAATAGAAAATCAAGGATTTTGACCAATTAAACCTTTGAATCCAAAATTGATCCTTCGGCATTGCTCCCTTCTGGATTCAAGCTAATTTTATCGCTAAAATCGGTTTCGCCTTCCCACTGCCCAACGATGGCAGTAGCCAGACAATTGCCCAGTGTATTGGTTGCGGTACGTCCCATGTCCATCAAAGCGTCGATCCCCAAAATGGCGGCGATGGGCCAATCCGGCAAGCCAAAGGAGGCTGCCGTACCTGTCAAAATCACCAAGGAAGCCCGCGATACCCCGGCAATGCCCTTGGTGGTCAACATCAAAGTAACCAACATCGTAATTTGGGCACCGATCGGCATGTGGATATTGGCCGCTTGAGCCACAAAAACAGCAGCCAATGACAGGTATAAAGTAGAACCATCCAGGTTGAAACTCAATCCAGTAGGCAATACAAACGAAACAACCCGCCGGGAAACGCCCATTTTTTCCATGTTCTCCAGCGCTTTAGGTAAAGCCGCTTCCGAACTGGTCGTAGCAAAAGCAATCGTCAACGGTTCACTAACGTACTTCAAAAACCTGCGAATAGGGATTCTGAAAAACAAGGCGATGGGCAACAATACCCCCAGGATAAACACGATCAACGCTCCGTACAAGGTCAGGAGCAACATGCCAAGGTTGGCAAAAACCCCCAGGCCCAATTTGGCAACGGTATAGGCAATGGCTCCACCCACGCCAAAAGGTGCAAAGTACATGATGATGTTCGTAAACTTGAACATGATCTCGGACAAGCTTTCCGCAAAAACCAGAAAAGGGCGACGGCGCTCGTACGATACCTGAGTCATCGCAATGGCAAACAACAAGCAGAACACTACTATTTGCAAAATTTCTCCCTCTGAGATCGATTTAATCACGTTGTCGGGGAAAGTATGCAGTACGATTTCTGGCCCGCTCATGGGTTTGCGCAGTTCTGGCAAGGCTTCGGTAGTTGGCATTTGGGGCAAGCCTACCCCCGCTTTGGTGAAATTGATGGCGGCCAGACCGATTATCAACGCAATGGTCGTAACCACTTCAAAATAAATCAGCGCTTTGATACCCATGCGGCCTACCGATTTGATATCGGAGTGCCCAGCAATACCGACCAACAGCGTACCAAAGAGCAAAGGCGCAACAATGGTTTTGATCAGTTTGATGAAAATCTTGCTCAACACACTGTACCATTCGGCTCCGGCAGGGAAGGTATGGCCTACCTCTGCTCCAAATACCAGCGCAAATAAAATCCAGGTGGTGACACTACCTCGGCGGTAAGATAAATAAGCTAAACCAGCAAGGCCGACCCAGCGGGCAATCGAAGCCACTATTTCAGGCAGAATGTGCAGGCCAAAAGTCAAAAAGTTGACAAATAAGGCTATACCAACTACGATCCATACTGGCATTTGCTCCCGAAGAGTCATTGACGGGGAGGCTTTGGTGTTTGTTTGTTCCATCTTGTGCTTTCTGCAATTTGGTTTCAGCTTACAAGATAGCAACTATGGCGAAAAACCCATTCGCAGAACGAAAAAATACCCCAACACCATCACCATTCTGCTGTAACCTCGATGTTTTGCTTCTCGTCTTAATACCAAAAAGACTGTTGATCCAGAAAAAAGGCCAACTGATCGGAAATAAATTTTCACAACCCTGAATTGTCCGTTATATTTAAGCTACAAATCCATACAGTACCATGTCCAATTTAAGCACCACCCTGAAAGAACATTTCAACCAGTTCCTCTACACACTGTACACCATTCCCGAAGCCATTCGTTTTTTTCGCAAAAACAGACTTTGGGAAGGCCTCATGAGCTATGGCTGGGTCAATAAAATTTTGATCTTGCTGGCTTTAATAGCGGGTTTAAACACCTTGTCCATCGTATTCGACTCGATGGAAAAAGTCGATACGTCCAATGCCATGGCTTTGATGAGTTCGATGGGCAATTTTGCAGGCAGTTTCTTCAAAAATCAGTGGACTTTTTTCACCGATGGGAGCGTGCGGTATGGCATTCTGGTCTTACTGGAAATTTTTATTTTCCACGTTTGTCACCGTGCGGTGGATATTTTAATGCAGCATAAGCTTAGAGAGCCTCGCTTCAATGATTTCATCAAAGCGCAGGTTCGCATTTTGGTCTTAAGTATGCTTTGTGTAATTGCTGAAAACATTGTGGTGGCTTTGGTATCACCTGTCATCAGCATCTTGCCAGCAATATCCTGGTTAAAATCCCCCATCCTGTTCCTGATTCATTGTTTCTTTATGGGCATGCTGGTTTTGGACAACTACAACGAGATTTTTGAACTTAAATTAAAGCAGAGTTTCAGGTATTCTTTGCATTTCCCCGGAATCGCCCTGGCGCTGGGGATTGTACTCCGGGTTTGTTTTTACGTACCATTTCTTGGGCCAATCGTTGGTACCCTGCTCACCGGAGTAACGGTTTCTCTAGTCATGTTCGAACATGCGGATTTGCACAAACCGGATGGTCGTTGGCGCGAAGAATTGGTGTAGGGGCAACCCTAGGTGGTTGCCCCTACACGTGGTTGCCCCTACGATACAACAACAGCAGTAACCAACATGCATTCTTCAACCATAGAATACCGCAAGTCAAACCGTTCGTCGTATTCCCCTTTCAATACACGCCCTTGAAATGTACCTCCTTCAGGTGTGTACACAAATGGATCGAGGAAAAGATGATCACAAAAATCGATTTCTCGTTTGCCATATGCCTTGTACAGCGCTTCCTTGGCGCACCAGCACACGTGCAGCTGCTCAAGTCGGTTTGCGCCTGGGCTGATAAAGGCTAGCTCATTTTCACTTAAAAAGCGGGGGGCAAGGCGCTCAATTTTGGCTACTGTTTTCTGAATATCGATACCAATAACTTGTTCGCTCAACATGGCTGCCGCCAAATGGTGGGAATGGCTGATGGAAACGTGTAGTGAATTGTTGTGTAAAAAAGGTTTGCCGTATTCGTCCTTGACCAACACTGGCCGATCATGATCCGGCAGCATCGTCGCCACCAAATGCCGCACGGCCAACCACTCCATCCTGCGCCAGCCCTTGATTTCCTCCAATTGCACGCACTCGGCATCATTGAGCTGCAATTGCTCCAAAAACCAGGCTTCTGGTTCTTCGATGCGCCAAATAGCTTGGGTTGCAATGGTTTTTGCAATATTTTGGTGACAAACAATCGGCATAGTTGAAGATTAAATGGCGGTAAAGATAATTTTTTTCAACTTTACATCAGATTTTGAATCTTCATGAAAACTGTTCTCAACTTCCACCGCCACGCCGTCCTTACTGGCCACAACGCATCCGTTTTTGCGCTCAGCGCCACGGACGACCCGCGCTATATCCTCTCTGGAGCTGGCGATGGCTGGGTAGTGCGCTGGGATTTGGATGAACCAGACTTGGGGAAATTGATCGCTAAAGTAGATACCCAGATTTTTGCCCTCCAACATTTACCCGATTTGAATCAGGTGGTAGTCGGCAACATGAACGGGGGTGTGCATTGGGTAGATCTCGCGCATCCTGAACAAACCAAAAACATTGCCCACCACCGCCGTGGCGTTTACCGCATTTTGCGGGTAGGCGATCAGGTATTTACAGCAGGTGGCGATGGCATTCTAACCCGTTGGGACATCCACGAAGGCCGTACCCTGGAAAGCATCCAGCTCAGCCACCAAAGCTTGCGGGGTTTGGCGTACAGCCCTTCCCGACAGGAAATTGCGGTGGGTGCCAGCGATAAAAACATTTATATTCTGGATGCTCAAAATTTTCGGATCAAAGCTACCATCCCGGCAGCACACGATCACTCGGTGTTTTGTGTACAGTTTTCTCCCGATGGGAAACGGTTGTTGAGTGGCGGTCGCGATGCCCAGCTCAAGGTTTGGGACGCCGATGGCTTACACAACCTCAGCAGCCAGCCAGCCCACTGGTTTACCATCAATGACATCGTTTTTCATCCTGATGGACAGCTTTTTGCAACGGCCAGTCGCGACAAAACCATCAAGATCTGGGATGCGCAGACTTTTCAATTGATCAAAGTACTGGACACCATTCGCGACCGCTGCCACGTCAATTCGGTGAATGCGCTCCTTTGGACGACCCACCAAAATCAACTTATTTCGTGTAGCGACGACCGCAGCTTGATGCTTTGGGGGATATGACCTCTTGAAGATTATTTTGTACCTTCGCCCCACAAGAAAACCATTGGACACATGATTTTTTCGGACAAGAAGATACTGGAGTCAATTGAGGCAAAAAAGATCGTGATTGAACCTTTTCTCCGCGAATGCCTGGGCACCAATTCCTATGATGTGCATTTGGGCAAATGGCTGGCGGTATACAAAGACCAAATTCTGGATGCCCGCAAACACAATGAAATCGAATACCTGGAGATTTCGGAGGAAGGCTTTGTACTGCATCCTGGTATCCTGTACCTTGGAGTGACCGACGAATACACCGAAACGCACAACGCCGTTCCTTTTCTGGAAGGAAAATCCAGCGTAGGTCGCCTGGGTATCGACATCCACGCCACTGCGGGCAAAGGCGATGTAGGTTTTTGCAATACCTGGACGCTGGAAATTTCGTGTACCCAACCCGTACGGGTTTATCCTGGTATGCCCATCGGGCAACTCATTTATTTTGCGGTAGAAGGAGAAATTGAACGCTTGTACAATCATAAAGCCGACGCTAAATACAACCAACGGACAGAAAAACCGGTGGAAAGTATGATGTGGAGGAATAAGTTTTAGCATTAAAACGCGCACATGAGCAGCAATACAGAATCCTGGGGTTCACGTGTAGGCCTGGTACTGGCCATGGCGGGCAACGCAGTTGGTTTGGGCAATTTTTTGCGCTTTCCGGTGCAAGCCATTCAGAATGGTGGAGGCTCATTTATCATTCCCTATCTGGTTTGTTTTTTTCTTCTGGGCTTGCCCTTGCTGTATGTCGAATGGGCAATGGGGCGCTTTGGCGGCAAATCTGGCCACCACAGTTCACCGTTTATCCTCGATTCCATGTCGAAATACGGGTTTTGGAAATACGTGGGGGTATTTGGCATCTTCACCAATCTGGTGGTGGCTGCCTACTATTGCTACCTTGAAAGTTGGACACTAGGTTACATCTGGCACTCAGTAGCGGGTACTTTTACGGATCAAACCCGCGATGAGGTGGCCAGTTTCTTCAGCAGCTACACCAACCTGAACAACAATCAACCGATCATTTTCTGGATCGTTTGTTTGATTCTCAACACCTGGATTCTTTCTCGCGGCATTAAAGGCGGTGTAGAAAAAGTAGCCAAAATAGGCATGCCCTTGCTGATTTTGTTTGGCATCATCCTCGCTATTAAAGGGCTCACCTTGCGCGAAGGCAGTGGCAATGCGCTCTACTCCGGCATTGAGGGTCTGAATTTCCTGTGGACGCCTGATTTTTCCAGCATCTGGTCGGGCAAAGTTTGGTTGGCAGCCGCGGGTCAGATTTTCTTTACTCTTTCGCTGGGCAACGGGAGTATACAATGCTACGCTTCTTACTTAAAATCCAATGAAGACATTGCCCTCAATGCCATGAGTGCAGGCTGGATGAACGAATTTGTGGAGGTTTGCCTCGGTGGCGCCATTATCATCCCCATTACGGTAGGATATTATGGCGTAGATGGTATGCTGGATCTGGTCAATCAGGCTGGCGGCCTGGGTTTGGGTTTCCGTACCCTTCCTTTTTTGTTTCAACAATGGGGGCCATTTTTGGCGGTTGCAGCAGGCATAATGTGGTTTGGTTTGCTCTTTTTTGCGGGCATCACTTCTTCCTTGGCCATGGGTGCTTCCTGCATGGGCTTCCTGCAAGATGAATTTGGCTGGAGAAGAGAATATGCCGCGCTGGCTTTTGGGCTCACGGTTGCCTTATTGGGCCTTCCTACGGTTTATTATTTCAACTATGGCGTGTTTGATGAATACGACCACTGGGCGGGAACGGTTTCGCTAGTGGTATTCGCGTTTTTTGAAATCATCCTTTTTGCCTGGTTTTTTGGCATGCAAAACGGTTGGGCAGAAATTACGCGTGGTGCAGACATCAAGGTTCCGGTGGCTTTCAAATTCATCATTCAGTATGTCACTCCAGTTATTTTGGCTTGTATTCTTTACAATAGCATGCCGGGCAACTGGGCCAGAATCCTGAATGCCGATTTGCATGCCCAAATTGTCGAAGCGACGGATGCCACTGTTATTGCTACGCTCGAAAAAACAATCTTGTACCGCAATATCTCCCGCATCGGGCTTTTGCTGATTTGGGGTGGCATATCCGCATTGGTGTACGTCGCTTACCGCAAACGTCTGCGTGAAGGCCGTTTTTCCCACTAACTCAAAACATCCATCATGAATACAAGTGCATTGCTGATGTTTCTTGCTGCCAATATCAGTGTAACGGCCTTTACGGTGTATTACTTTCGAAAGGTGTTGAATACGCCTGCTCAAAAGGGGGAGAAAAAATAGATTTGGTTCTATAATGAAAGCCTTAAATGGTGGATTTTCAGCAGGGTATTGTGCATGCTTGCACGTCTGCACACAAATAGTCTATTTGCTTGAATCTATTTCCGTCTACTCATACTCAATCTCGAAGAATTTTAAATGCCATACACGATGATCAGGCAAAGTAAAATCAGCCATCATAATCATGTTTCCGCATTGATCATAATTATATTTTGTGTACCCATCTATTTCTTCAACTCCGTTTTCAATGTGAACAATATCTACCAAATTGCTCTTTTGATCGTATCTGAATTTATTAATAATTTCACTTTTTTCGGGAAGAACGATTTGTTCAATAAAAATGGCACTATCAATTTTGTCCCTGTAACGAATAAAGGTCAACATATATTCATCATCTAGGTAGTCTTCGATGAATGTTGTATCCCCTTTATAAGTATAACGTTTTTCACCAGAGCCATCTTCAACATATTTTTTTTCTGAGTAAAGTTTGTTACTGCGGTATTGATAAATAATGGAATCTTGAGGTATCCAACCATTCAAGGGATGTTTTGAATAGGCTAGTATCTTTAGTAACTTGCCAGTAGAATCATATTTATGTTCTTCAATTCGTTCCCTTCCTTCATATTTAGCATAGGATCTTTTTGTCTTTAGTCCATTTTCGTAGAAGTCAACATAAATTGGTTTTGAATGAGTTAAAATAGAGTCTCTCCGATCTATTAATTGATCAAATGAGAAATACGTTTTTATCATTTTTATGTTGCAAGCGCCGTTTTGACCATGGGCAAATTGAATGCTTGAAAATAAAAGAAACAATAAGGCCTTTTTTTTGCGTCCAATCATAATATGCAATAATAATCTGCGGAATGTGGGTAAAAATACCCAGATTCCGCAGATTATCAAATCTTATTCTGCGGAATGTAGGTGTAAAACCATAGATTCCGCAGTTTATCAAACCTTATTCTGCGGAATCTAGGTGTAAAACCATAGATTCCGCAGATTATCAAACCTTATTCTGCGGAATCTAGGTATAAAACCATAGATTCCGCAGATTATCCTGCTGGTTCAAGTCTATTGATCAAAATCCGTTCCCTTCTCCCCCATCTTTCAAGTCATCGTTTTTAATCTTGGCGTTGCGCTGACGTGGAGCTTTGTTGAAATCCAGCTTGCCAAAGCGGTAGCTGAAACTCAGGCCATAAGAGCGTTGGGCAAAAGAATACGAGCTGGTTTGCCGGAAATTTGCACTTTCCAATCGCGTTGGGAAGGTCACATCACGCTTGAATGGTTGTACCACCACGATTCCGATGCTGCCTTTTTTCTTCCAAATTTCCTTTCGTAAGCCAAAAGAACTGCGGGTGTATGCAGAACGAACCCCCTGAATCCCCACGCGTGGAGAAAGGTAAAATCCATTTGCTTCAAACTTGATGTCTTTGGGCAAACTGAGGGTAAAATTCAGGTTGCCATTCCAGACGATGCCAGAATTGGTAACGCGTTCACCAGCCAGGATTCCTTCTCCGGTGTAATGTGATACCGTTGCACCGCCCCGCAGTTGGATTTTTTTGATGGTTACCGAAGAAAAGAAATTGAATCCAACGGTGGTACTCTTGCCAATGTTTTGGTAGGTCGTGATGCTGATGCCATTGTCGATTTGGCCAAGGAAAGGCTTAATGCTGTTGAGCAAAGCCGCCTGATCGGCAGGAATGTTGTTTACATCATTGACAACGATGGTGTACGGCTCAATGATCGCATCCGTAAAACGGGTAAAAATCCCCGCATTGATGACCGTTCCGCCTTTCAGAAAGGTATTGTACGTAAACTCCAACTGATCGGTTTGCTCTGGAAACAACAAGGGTGTACCCACCGTAATGTCGCGGGGGTCGGTTAGTTCGATGTACGGGTTCACGTAGCGCAAACTTGGGCGCTGAATGCGATTGGAATAGCTCAGTTTGACCGAAGAACCCGGTTTTTTCAGGATGTGGTTGATGGTGATGCTGGGCAAAAAGTTGTCGTAATCCGAAGAAAACGGCACACGTTCCTGGTTGCGGTATTTGCCTGCAATGTCGGTGTGCTCGTAGCGGGTTCCGGCCAGCAGTCCCCATTTGTCGCTCAATTTGATGTTGAACGAAGCATAGGCGGCCAAGACATTTTGGTCGTAAAGAAACACATCCGAGCGCTGGAGGTCTTCAACGTATTGCTTGCTGTCCTCGTTGAATTTGCTGTAAGTAAAATCACTATCAATGTTGCGCAATACCCCTTTTACCCCAGTTTCCAGCTTTACTTTTTTGCTAAACGGGTGGGCGTAATCCATCTGAAAAGTGGTTTCGATGTTGATGCCTCGGTTGTCGTTTTTCTCGTTGCGCAGCAAGTTAGGATCGTTGCCTGCCTGGGTCAGGCTGTTTTTGGTAAAACTGTTTTGTCCGGTCAACTGAAAGGAGAAAGACAATTCCTGTTCAGGCGTTTTGAAGGTATGGCGGTAGTCGGAGTTCCAGTCGAATCCTCCCCGCAATGAGTTTGCTTCCGCAATGCGGGTGTATTCCTGGCGAAAACCGCTAGCTGGGTCTAAAAACAGTGCCTTGGTGGTATTGTCAGAAGCTTGGCCAAAACCATTAAAAGTCAAGGTAGAGTTGATGCTGTTGTAGGCGTTCAGGTCGTAGCTCATGCCCAGGGTTCCCCTTGGCCCATAAAAGCTACTGGTACCTTCTGTTTGTTGATCCAGGGTGCGTGTGCCCGTACTCAGGAAATCTTCGCGCAGGAAAGTAGAACTGGAAGGCCGGGGAGGCGTATAAAAACTGCCCCCGTTGAAATTGAGACCAAAGCGGCCTCTTTGGTAATTCAGCGAAAGGTTTGCGTTGTTGGAACGCGTACCTCCCGATGCCGAGATGGTACCGGTAAAACCCTCTGCCGATTTTTTCTTGGTGATGATGTTGACGATGCCCGCGCTGCCTTCGCCGTCATACTTGGCCGATGGGCTAGTGATTACCTCCACGGTTTTGATCTGGTCAGCAGGAATGGACTTTAGGGCATCGCTGACGTTTCCGCCAGAAAACAAGGCCGAAGTTTTGCCATTGATCAAAATCTGGATGTTGCTCGATCCTCTCAAAGAAAGATTGCCATCTCCATCAACGGCCAAAAGAGGTACTCTTTGCAGCACATCGCCAGCGTTGCCTACGCTGCTGGTGATGTCTTTATCGGCATTGTACACGAATTTGTCGATCTTGTTTTCCATCACCGCTTGTTGCCCGACCACTTCAACCGTACCCAGGTTTACGCTTTCGGCGGCAATAGAGAAGTTGCCCGTGGTGTAATCGGGCTTTTGTGGCGTCAGATTGATGCCTTTGATGGTTTTGCTGCGGTAACCAATGAAGGAAAAGGACAAGTCGTATTTGCCAAGGGTAACTTCAGGAAATTTGAAAGCGCCTTTTTCGTCGGTAACTACCCCCGTGAGTTGTTTTTGGGTTTGGGCATTGAGCAATACCACCGTCGCAAATTCAACGGGTTGTCGGGAGGCGGAATCAAGCAAAACACCCGCAATGCGCCCTGTGATGCTGGGGCCTTGAGCTTGCCATGCTCCGGGAGCTTGCCCAGCAGGTTTTGCGCCTGGTGCAGCTTGTTGGCCTTGCCATTGCTGGGTAGGCTTCTTGGTGGTATCCTGAGCAGGTTTTGCCACTGGTTGTTGGGCACTAAGGCCAATTGCCAGTAAAAAAAACAGTTGGGTGAAGATGGTCTTTTTCATTCTTGAATCCTTAGGATATAGGATGGTTAATTGATTTTTTGAGATAAAGTGCACTTAGAAACCGTTGTCGCCGCCTTCGCCGCGATACTCTCTGCCACTGCGCTCTTTGAAATCCAGTTTTCCAAACCGATAACTTAAACTAATTCCATAAGAACGCTGGGCAAAAGCAAACTCGCTGTACTGCGTAAAGTTGGTACCTTCCAAGCGGTTTGGAAACTTGAGGTATTTGGAAAACGGTTGTACAATCACGATTCCAATGGAGCCTTTTTTCTGCCAGATGTTTTTTCTTATGGCGAAAGAGCTGCGTGAATAAGCTGCTCTGGAGCCTTGCAGCCCCACCCGGGGAGCAGCATAAAAGCCATCGACTTCCGCACGCAAGGTTTTGCTAAAGGTATAGCTCAAATTCAGGTTTCCGTTCCAAAAAGCCCCAGAATTGGTGATGCGCACATTATTGACCAGCCCTTGGCCCGTATAGTAGATCACCGTAGCGTTCCCTCTCAATTGCAGTTTGTCTTTTAACGTAACCGATGCAAAAAGGTTACCACCCATGGTGTTGCTTTTGCCAATGTTTTGGAAAGAGGTCAAACTGACCCCATCTGCCTGAATGGTCAAGATCGGTTCGATGATGTCGCGCGTTTCGCGGTAAAAAGCACTAACGTTAATATTGACAGCCTTAGCGTTGGCATTGTAGCCCAGTTCAAGCTGATCGGTTATTTCGGGCAAGAGTTTGGGGTTGCCCACGGTGATATCGCGAGGGTCGCTGATGGCCACATAAGGATTGAGGAATTCTTCATCTGGTCGTTCGATCCGCTGATTGAAGCTCAGTTTTATGCCACTAAGTTTGCTGAATTTGTAATTAAGCGTGGCATTGGGCAATACATTGTAGTAATCGAAAGAAAAAGCCTGACGCTCTGCATTGGCAAAATCTCCCCTGATGGCCGTTCCTTCATAGCGTACACCGGTCAGGAGTCCCCATTTATCAGACAATTCAAAATTGAAAGAGGTATAGCCTGCAAGTACATCTTGCTGGTAATCAAATTGATCAGAGCGCAATTCATCCAGTACAAAAGTTTGGGAGGCTGCATTAAAATTGCGGTAATTGTAATCACTTTTGATGGAGCGGAAGGTTCCTTTGATCCCAGTCTCGAATTTTATTGCCTCTCCAAAAGGGTGTGTGTAGTCCAATTTAAGGTAAGTTTCAAGATTGCGGCTTTGATTGCCATTGCTTTCATTGCGCGTAAGAGAGGGGTCGTTGCCTTGCTGGGTCAAAAAATTATCCACATTCTCTTCGTCATTTTCTACTTGTACTTCAAAGGAAAGCTCCTGATCTGGCTTTCTGAAGGTTCGACTGTATTCCATGGTCCAATCCAATCCGCCACTGCCGTTGTTACTGGTCGATTCGCGCGTATATTCCTGGCGTAAATTCTGGCTGGGATCGGTAAACAATGCATTGGTGAACCCGGAATTTTTCCCGTTTCTATTGCCATAGCTAAGGGATGTAGTAAAGTGGTTGTAGGCGTTGATGTCGTAGTTCAGCTCCAGGTTGCTTCTGTAGCCCGATCTGGTGTTGTTGCCGGTGGACGACTGTGTCAGGATTCGTTCGCCTGCGGCCAAAAAATCGCGGCGTTCAAAATTACTGATAGACGGACGATTGGGAGAGTCGCGAAATCCTCCGTTAAAACTAACCCCAAGCCTTCCCTGCGCGTAAGTCAGGCCAAGATTTCCATTATTTGCCCGGGTACCTACCGATGCAGAAGTATTGCCGGTAAAACCCTGAGGTGATTTTTTGCGGGTTACGATGTTGATGATCCCGGCACTGCCTTCTGCATCATACCGGGCAGAGGGGCTGGTTATCACTTCGATGCTTTTGATTTGCTCCGCAGGAATGGATTTGAGTGCTTCGGCAACTCCACCAGAAAAGATGGAAGAAGGCCGGCCATTGATCAATATTTGCACATTGCTGGATCCCCTCAAGCTCACGCCACCGTTGACATCGACAGATAACATCGGAACCCGTTGCAGCACGTCCGATGCGTCACCACCAGCTGTAGACAAATCTTTTTCAGCGTTGTACACCAGTTTATCGATCTTGTTTTCAATAATCGAAGCTTGGCCTACAATTTCTACCCCGTCCAGCGTATAACTCTCTGGTGAAATCGGAACGGTATTTACCGATAAATCTGGCTTTTCAGGGCTAAGGGTAAGGTTGTTCAGCGCTTTATTTTTGTAGCCGATAAAGGAAAAAAGCAATTGATATTTGCCCAGCGCTACTTCGTTGAACTTGAATTCTCCTTTATCGTCGGTAGTAACTCCGTCGATTTGCTTTTGGGTTTGGGCTTCAATCAATACCACGGTGGCAAACTCTACGGGTTGCCGACTGACTGAATCCATCAAAAAACCGGAAATTCTTCCGGTAATAGTAGACTTCCCACCTGACTTTTGTGCAGATAGAATGGACGAAAAAAGAATAGATAGCAGGAAGATGTAAGTGTATTTCATACTGATTTTTTGGCATTTGCGCTGCAAAAGTACATTGGTTTAAAAGGCAAATAAAGAGGTGAAATACCCGAAGGAGTTAAAGTGTTGGAAAAAATGGAGAAAAGATGCCAGACGGCAGTAGAGAGTCGACGAAGGGGAAATGTTGTTTCCCGTTTATGCAGTCTAATGATTTCAAAATCATTTAAACACCACCTTATATATCACCCAAACCCCCGGTTTGACGTTGCGCCATTTCGGGCCATTTTCAATCAGGTGTTCCGCGGCCTGATCACAGCCAAAACCCAAAGACCGGAGGATGCCGATGCGAGTAGGCGAACCATCTTTTTCGAACGTAAATTCCAGGGTTACATCGCCACTGATCATGTTGCGCTTGGCTTCGTATGGGGTTTCCAGGTTCTCGCGGATGTATTGCTCAAATTTTTCAAAACCGCCAATGGGACTGGGATATCCTACTCCATCCCGACGGTCGCTGGCGTCAAAAGATTTTTTTACGGCTTTGGTTTTGCGTTTCAGCACTACCTTTTCGTTGCCATCGTCCAGGCGAAGGGATTGCAGTTCAAAATCATTGGCCATGACTTTTACTTGTGCTGGAGCCGATGAGGGCAATTCAAAAGCGCCTTCCTGATTGGTGATTGCAAAGGTGTTGGCATTTTTTTGTACAGGCACTCCGCCAGCCCGTTGCCCTTGATCGTCCAATATAATTCCACCTACTGTAGTCACGGGTTGAATTTGTACATCTTTTGAATTGAATGCATTGACAGGTTTGTCTGCCTCTGTTATTGCCAAATCGGGCATGGCACGGGTACTCGCGGCATTTCCTGAAGCATGCTCTTTTATTTTGCTGATCTCTGCTGCTTCTGGCTGGGCGACATCGGCTTCATCTGAAGCATTGGACTCGCCTGCTTCATCTTTTTCAGGGGCATCCCCTGGGCCATTCTCGGTTCTCTTGGCCGGGTCTGTGATTTGTTTGTTTTTGGTAAGGGGCAAGGGAGATTCCGTTCGCTTGAGTTGAACATCAGCGACGCTTGGAACTGGTTCGGTTGAATCTGAAACAGGGTTGTTTTTGGATTCAAGTGTTGGAACTTGAATGGCCAGGTTGTCTTTAGGGCTGGAATCCATCAGCCACCGCCATCCAAAAACAACCAATAAAAGTACTGCCGCCACTGCTGCCATGCGCGGAAACCAGACCATGATGACGCCCCCTCTTTTTTTATCACTTTGCGCTCTTTCGGCGATTTTGGCATTCAACTCATTTATGCGGGATATATGCTCTTTTTGAGGGTTTTGGCTAAAGCCCTCCCATGCATCCGACAGGAAAGGATCTTCCTGGGCCGAACGTTCCAAACGACTCTCCTCTGCCCGCCGTACTTCGCCGCGCAGCCATTGCCGCAATAGAGTATTCAATCCTTGGTTTTGCATGTTAAATGTTTGTTGAACATCCGCGTAGGGATGCCCCTACGTGGGCGTACCTACACAATTTTTCAAATTCCGTCGACCATTCTGAATATGCGACCGAACAACGTTCAGGTCAATGTTCAGGCCATCTGAGATGTCTTTGTAACTGCGGTCGTCAAAGTAAAACAATCGAATACACTCCTTTTGTTGTTCGGGCAAAGCATCGACGCAATTTTCCAATTTTTTCAGGATAATTTCACGATCGCTTGGTGCTTCGGTTTCTGGATGCGAAAACTCCAGGGAATACATAAGGCCAGGGTCAAAACTTACTGTTAAATTTTGTCCGGCTTTGCGCAAGCGCATCAGGCAGTGGTTTTTGGCCAGGACGTACAGCCAGGGGCGAAATTTATCTACCTCGTATTTTTTGGCTTTTGAGATCAATTCCTCAAAAATATCCATCACTGCGTCACTGGCCTGTTCTTCCTGCCTGAAATACTTGAGGCAAACTCCATACACCAATTCTGTATAACGACTGTACAATATGCCCAAAACCTGCAAGTCGCCACTCGATTGGTAGTGGTTCAACAATGCTTCGTCAGAAGACGTGTCAATTTTGGGTTTGAACAAGCGCAGTTTCAATTTGTTGAATTTGTCATTTGGCCATCGGAATTGTGATTGTAAAAATAGGAAAATGGAATTGGGAATTGGTATCCGCCAAAAAAAATCTTAGATTCCTCTTTAATGCCCACAAAAAGCCCGATCTTTTGGACGCATTTATCCGATGCAACAAATTTTTCATACCAAAACCTAGAAAACCATGCAAACCATCCTAGGCGCAGGGGGCGTAATCGGCACTGATCTGGCTAAAGCATTGATGATTTATACCGACAAAATACGCTTGGTAAGCCGCAATCCCAAAGCAGTAAACGACAATGATGAATTGTTTTCAGCAGATCTACTGGATCCTGAAGCGGTAAAAAAAGCCCTGGTGGGTTCTGAAATTGCTTATCTGACGGCAGGTTTACCTTATGTAGCCAAGCTATGGCAAGAGAAATGGCCCATTTTGATGCACAATGTAATCGAGGCTTGCAAAGCCAATGGCACCAAACTGGTTTTTTTCAGCAATGTATATGGCCTGGGCAAAGTAGATGGCTGGATGACTGAAGAAAGCCCTCTGAATCCTTGCAGCAAAAAAGGGGAAGTTCGGGCTCAAATTGAACAGATGATCCTGGATGAAGTGAAAAAAGGAACGCTACAGGCGATTATCGCCCGTGCTGCTGATTTTTACGGCCCTGGCGCTGTACTCAGTTTTATCGATTTTACGGTTTTCCAAAACCTGGCCAAGGGAAAAACCCCCCAACTCATGGTGTCGGATAAAACCAAACATTCTTTTACCTATACGCCTGATGCTGCCCGAGCTACCGCAGTACTGGGCAACACTGCTTCCGCCTACAATCAGATCTGGCACTTGCCAACCGATCCCAACACTTTAACGGGTCGTGAATTCGTACAATTGGCCGCCGAAGCTTTTGGAGCAAAATACAAATTGAACCTTTTGCCCAAATTCATGGTTCGGGTCTTAGGGTTGTTTATCCCTGCACTGGGCGAATCGGTCGAAATGCTGTACCAAAACGCCTACGATTACCAGTTTGACAGTTCTAAATACGTCAAACACTTTAAACACGAAGCTACACCCTATCAAGAAGGCATCAAACAAACAGCGGTCTATTTGCAACAGCAAAAATCTTAAAGTTGCAGTATCCGCTGCTATCCAACCAACCATTCAAACAATGAGCACATTGACACAACAATTGGCAAAGCTTTTTCCGCAGGAAAGTGAAATTCCACTGGAAAACAGGCTAGACCACCCCATCCATCAACGCGAAATGCTCATTGATGGGGAAATGATTCCTTGGGAAGGTACGGTCCAAGACGTGTATTCTCCGGTATATGTCCAAACCGATGCTGGTCTACAGCGTTTGTTGATTGGCAGCTATCCATTGGCCGGCCAAGCAGAAGCAGATGCAGCATTAGAGGCCGCAGTCCATGCTTTTGACAACGGTCGGGGGGAGTGGCCAACCATGACCACTGGCGAGCGCATTGCCTGCATGGAGAAATTCATCGGCAAGATGATCGAACGCAAAGAATTGATCGTCAATTTGTTGATGTATGAAATTGGCAAATCAATGGCCGATTCCATCAAGGAGTTTGACCGGACTGTAGAGTACATCTACAACACCATCGACATGCTCAAGGAATTGGACCGCAATTCCTCCCGTTTTCGCATCGAGCAAGGCATCATCGGTCAAATTCGGCGTTCACCACTTGGGGTTGTACTTTGCATGGGGCCTTTCAACTACCCCTTGAACGAGACATATACCATGTTGATACCGGCCTTGCTGATGGGCAATACCATTCTGTTCAAACCCCCAAAACACGGTACCCTGTTGCATTACCCCATGCTCGAAGCCTTTCGCGACAGCTTCCCCAAAGGAGTGATGAATACCTTGTATGGTCGCGGAGGTACCGTCGTGCCGGCATTGATGCAATCGGGCAAAATCAACGTGTTGACCTTAATCGGATCAAGCCGGGTAGCCAATGACCTGAAAAAAATGCACCCAAAAGTCAACCGACTGCGGGCAGTATTGGGACTTGATGCCAAAAATGCCGCGATCATTCTGGCGGATGCCGATATCGAACTGGCTGTAAAGGAATGCATTCTGGGCTCTTTGTCTTTCAACGGCCAGCGTTGTACGGCCATCAAAATCATTTTGGTACACGAATCGATCGCGGAGGAATTTTTACAGAAATTTGCGGAAGCCGTCAATAAATTGCCTTTCGGGATGCCCTGGGAAAAAGGAGTAGCCATCACGCCACTGCCAGAACCCCAAAAACCGGCCCAACTCAAGGATTTGGTGGAAGATGCGGAAGCCCATGGTGCCAAAGTAATCAATGAAGGTGGCGGCACAATTCTTGAATCGTTCTTTTATCCGGCGGTGGTGTACCCGGTCAATGCTCAAATGAAAATTTACCGCGAGGAGCAGTTTGGTCCAGTTGTGCCCGTTGTGCCATTCGTTAGTATGGATGAACCGATTCAATACTTGGTCGACTCACCCCACGGCCAACAAGTCAGCATTTTTGGCAACGATCCCGATGAAATTGCACACCTCGTGGATCAGTTGGTCAACCTGGTTAGCCGCGTCAACATCAACGCGCAATGTCAACGGGGCCCGGATACGTTCCCGTTTACGGGGCGAAAAGATTCAGCGGAAGGAACGCTTTCGGTAGAAGATGCCATTCGGGCTTTCTCCATCCGTACCATCGTGGCAACCAAAGAGACGGACAAGAACAAGGAAATCCTCAACGAAATCGTGGAGGGACATAAGTCACAGTTCTTGTCGACGAAGTTTATTTTTTAAATTTGATCTGGATGATTTGGAAATCCTTCCTGGATTTTCAAATCATCCAGGTCAAGCTTTTTTTACTCAAAAACGCTTATTTTACCATACCGACCGTATCGGGTATTTCTTGATCAATGCTAACGAGTCCCTGATCGGAGTTTTTACAAAATGCCCGTTTTTCCAGCGCAACAATTCGACGGATTCTTTGGACTTTTCAATGGCCTCATCATTTTCGGTAGGTACCACCCAATGTTCGATCACGCGGCGTACCAAGTCTTCTTGTTGATCGCCATCGTGGTCGATGAGCCAACTCCCGGTCAAGACCTGTCCGCCCTCGCCGCCGTACCATTCTGCTACGGTAACCCGCTCGGTGAATCGGTGTTTTTGTTTGTCGTAAATTAACAGTGATTGGTGCTTAAACCAGGAAAGTGTGATCTCTACCAAGCAAGCATCGTAGGTTTGATTCAGTACAAATCGCCGTCTGCCAACTACCGTGCACGAAGTAGAGTCTGCGATGTAATCCACTTCCTGCATTAATTTTCCAATGTTTTGGAAAAAAAGTACCCGTTGAATGGTGTCTCCTTCCGGGATTTTCTCGTCATCGGCAGGAAGTTCGAGATGGAGGATTGCTGTGGACGGAGATTGTTGAAAATACTTCAACAAAGGGGAGTCTTGAGCAGATTGCGAAGTACAACTGCCCATCCATACAAGGCAAAGCGTGGGAAAGAAAAAGCGGAACACCATAAGGGGAGGGTTTTGGGTTGAAAAATTGAAGCCAAACCAGAGGAAAAAAGCGGACTACTCAAACACCTTGGTATCTCCTCCAGATGCCAAATACACTTTGCCCGTTTCGGCAATGGATTGGGCAATAGGCGTGTACTGAAAGCCAAGTTGATCGATTGATTTCTGATTTTCGTAGGCAAATTCGTATGCCGATTGGCGGAGGGTTTCTTTGGTTACCAAAGGCGGCTTGCCGGTAAATAGAGATTGGAAGGCAGCCAGGCGCCAAACTGCCTCTCGCAAAAACGGAGTAATCCGTCGATTGGGCTGGGGTGCATTCAACTCTTTAGCGATGGCATTAAAAAAATCGCGGTAACTCATTTCGCCAGCGTTGGCGATGAAACGCTCTTCCACGATGTCGCTCTCAGCCAATTGCAAAAGCATCCGGGCTACGTCCCGCACGTCGACCATGCTGACCGAGCCTTCAGGGATATAGCGAAAGCCTTTGTGCAATTGTGCAAAAAATTGCCCAGTTCCTTCGTACCAGCGTCCGGCGCCCAAAATTACCGATGGATTGACGATGACCGCATTGAGTCCTTCGGCGATGCCGCGCCAAACCTCTTGCTCTCCCAGAAACTTGCTGACTCCGTATTCGGTGTTGTATGGGCTGGCTTGAAACCTATTTTTTTCATCCAACACTTGTTTGGACTTGGTGTTGCCAATAGCAGCAATGGTACTGACGTGCATTAATTTTTGCACATCATGTTCCATACAGGCGTTGACGACATTTGCGGTGCCGTCAGCATTGACTTCGCGCATCATCCGAACATCACGGGCATGAAAAGAAACAACCGCAGCACTGTGAAATACCCATTGTTTTCCAGCGATGCCTTCAGCCAAAGAAAAGGGATCATTGAGGTCGCCTTCGATCCATTGGATGCGGTGGGCAACATCGGCAACCAGATCGAGCTTGCTATTGTGCCGGCGTAGTGCCGTGATGTCGGTGTACCCTTGAGCCAACAAATGCCGCAGCAGATAAGAACCCAAAAAACCAGTACCCCCAGTAACAAAAATCCTCATGAGTGGAGAGCGAAAAAGGTGAACAACTGAATTAGGGAATAGCCGAATCGACCATTCCCTAATGTCATGGAAAGCTGTTTGACGTTTTTTGTTTGGACAGGCCTTCGAGATTACTTCTTGACTGCCAAGGTCATGGTATACTGTGCTACTGCTTTGATTTTGTCTTTGTTAAGCAGTGCCTTGAAGCTGGCCATGTTGTTGCGACCATTGGTAATTACCTTGATGCGCTCATCCACTTTAAGCTTTGACTCAATCAAGTTTGCAGCACCTGATACGCCCATATCGCCTCGCAGGCCGTGACAGGTTACACAGTACTGTTTGAAGATTTTTTCACCATCTTCTTTTTGTGTGGTTTCTACTTTTTCCAGGGTCATGTTGGAAAAAAGCAAGATCGTTGCCAAAAGCGATCCAAATGCCAATAACTTTCTCATCGCGTCGGTTTTTTTTAGAGAAAAATGTAGTTGCTAAGGTAAAAAAAATCACGTCATTTAAAGGATTCACAAAAAAAATCGTGCGCCCATATGCTTAAGACGGACATTTTCTACCGGGTTAACATTAATAACGCCAAGATGGGGCAAAAAAAACAGATTTTGATGTTAATGATGTGCTAATGTCGGGGCAATCCGTCGGGGCAACCCTTGCGGTTGCCCGCTTTACGATCGGGCAACCGCAAGGATTGCCCCCTACCGGGATTCGTACAACAATCGCACGTTGGGATCAATTTTGATATCCTGCGGTGCATTTGGCAACGAAAAACGAAACACTTCCTGCGTTTTGGTGACTTGCAGGGTTTTCTCCAAGGTGATTTTTTTGTTTTCGTCCAAAAATTGAACATCGAGTGGAAAAACAAAAGGTGCGCCTTGCAACTGCTGTACGGAAATTTCTACTTGCTTTTTAGTGGCATCATACTTCCAATCCATTTTCAATTCAGGATGCCCTGCACGGAATACCCATTGGGCGAAGAAAGTTTGCAGTGATTTGCCCGATACATTTTCCATGACTTGTTGAAGATCAGCGGTCAGTGCATTGGCGTCTTTGTATTTTTGATAATAAGCCCTAATCCCTTTCCAGAACGCTTCCTCCCCTACTTCCTGACGCAACATGTGCAGCACCCAGCCTCCTTTTTGGTAAGAGTTGGTATTGAGCAGCGCGTTCAGGTTGGTTACGGTAGTATCCACGATGGGTGCCATGCGGCGATTTGCGTATTGAATCACATCCCCACGATCTTCGATCATGCGCTCGGCGAGTACGGTTGGGCCGTGCTTTGCTTCCATGTACAAGTGGGTGCAGTAAGTCGCAAAGCCTTCGCTCAACCATACGTGGTACCAATTGGCTTCCGTGGCGGTATTGCCAAACCATTGATGGGCAATTTCGTGCGCAATTAGCGTTTCTTGTTCTTTTTTGCCGGTAACTGAGTTTTCGTAATAAAAAATACTGCTGGCGTTTTCCATACCTCCGTGCCGGGTTTTGGATTGCACATTGGCCAATTTGCGATAGGGATAAGGGGCAATATTCTGGTGAAACCATTCCAGTGTTTCTACCGCAGGCGCATAATCATTAAAACCCGCTTCCCTATTGTCGGTAAAAATCCAACTGCTAACCGGAATACCTTGTACCTCTCCTGCCAATTGAACGGCAAAAGGCGCTACTCCAATCACCGCAACTTTCATGGGCAAGGGATTGGTTTCACTCCAATGGGTTAGGCGCAGACCACCTTCGAGGTTGGTTTCTTCTATTTGAATGCCATTGGAAATAACCTGATAATGATCTGGTGCAGTGACCAAAAACTCAACCGAAGCTTTGTCTGAAGGGTGATCCACACAAGGCAACCAATGGTGGGCCTGATTGGGCCAGTTGTCGCCAAAAAAAGTGCGATCACCAAATTTGTTGGCATCGATGACGAGGCCATCGGCAGGAATACCTGCGTATTGAACCTGGAGGGTTATTTCCTGCCCGACTTGGCTTGTCTGGGGCAGTGTGATGTTCAGGCGTTCGCCTTCATGGCGATAAGAAAGGGATGCATTGTTGAGCTTAACGCCGCTTACGTCCATCCCTTTTCCATTTTTGGTTTTAACCAAATCCAGAAAAAAAGCATTGCTGGCCTGTTTGAAGCGTATTTTAACTTCAGCGCTGCCTTCGATCCGATCCGTATTGTCTTT